>DATEPO010000369.1:0-10470 GCA_035273145.1 Nitrospiraceae bacterium | reverse complement strand
AAAGGAGCCGGCCACATTCGGATTGAGCGAACTCCCAAGATCCGCGCGAAACGCGTCGACGGATTCTTGAATGGCCGCGGCATTGGCACCACTCGCTTGTTCGACCACCGGGACGGCGAACGACGGAGAAGACAGTCCGATTATTCCCGCCATCACACCCATCGTTATGAGCCACAACCATTGTTTCTTCATAAGCCGCACCTCCTGCCATGTCCTAGTACTAAGTATTTTTACGCCTGTTGTCTCCATGGGGTCAACACGAATTGCACTGTCAGGCCCCGAGAGAATATCGAATCGACACATAAAGTAACAGGCATTACCGGTCAGCACAGGCCGACTGTCTCTCCTGCTGTCTGTTCGCATCTTCATCATGGTCAACGCGTAGCGCCGTGAGAAGTTTGAACTTCGGAGCAACGGACAGGTTGGACTGTACGGAGTGGAAAATTTAGCGGCTGACGCAATCGTTCTTTATACCAACACCAGTCCGATCTCCCGGACTTTGTTCCAGGCCATCGATCGTAGTAGCCGCTCGAACCCTCGCGATTGCTTCCAAGGATACTGGTCTTGCACGTCTTTGAGCGCCGGATACCCGCCTCCCTGCTTCTCCAGTTTAGGAGTCGCCGCTCCGATCAGCTCGACAAGCCAAATGGCTTTGTCCGCGGACAGCCGCAAGACAATGTCTTCAGTTCGATTGGGAAGAATAACTCGACGATGCCGTCCGCTTCCCTCGATGAACGGCGTGCCGCCAACCCACACGAATCGACGTTCTCCAGAAGCTTGGCGTTGAGTCGCAATCCGGGCACTTCGAACGGCGAACCTCGAACGTCCCTCTTTCTCCCGTTCGCCGATCATAGACGTCACCCAATCGCGGGGCACATTCGGTCGGCGCACGATTCGGTCAAACCACTGTCGCACATCTGTGCGAAGGCCTTCGCCTTCTTTGTAAGCGAAGAGCGCCTTTCTCAGACCTTCGCCGAGCCAGTCGGGCGTTTCGCCGATAGGATCGACGTGGGTCAAATCGTTTTCGGCAAAGCCTCCAAATGCCGGACCCGTAATGCGAACGCCATGCGCGACAGGATCGAGCCCGACCGGACTGTGCGCAGTGGCCGTGAAGCGGTGCCAAAAAGCCGATTGGATGAGACGATGATCGAAAAGCTGCCGCACCCGTTCGAGGCTTTCCACCGTCTCAGCAATGGTTTCGCCGGGGAATCCATACATTAAATAGGCATGGACCAGAATTCCGGCTGCGTGAAACGCGGCAGCGACACGTGCGGTCTGCTCGACGGTAATCCCCTTCTTCATCGCTGCCAAGAGACGATCAGACGCCACTTCCAACCCCGCGCTGACGGCTACGCACCCCGAGGCGGCCAGCAGCCGGCACAGGTCCGGACAAAAGGCCTCTTCGAATCTGATATTGCCCCACCAACTGACCGCAATCCCGCGCTCCAGCAGGATGAGGGCCAACGATTTGAGACCGGCCGGCGGAGCCGCTTCATCGACAAAATGAAATCCACGGCGGCCGGTTTCTGCGATGAGTGTTTCAATGCGATCCGCCAAGACTTCGCTCGGCGATGCCTCATAGCGCCCAATATAGTCTAGGCCGACATCGCAGAACGTACACTGTTTCCAGTAGCATCCATGCGCAACGGTGAGTTTGTTCCAATGGCCGTCAGACCAGAGGCGGTGCATCGGGTTCAGCGTATCGAGAATCGAGAGATATTGATCGAGCTTGAGGCCGGCATAAGTCGGCGTGCCAAGCTCTGCCATCCCAAAATCCGGTTCCCGCGCACCGTTCAGAAAGACGACCCGGCCGTCGAATCGCATAAACGTGCGCTTCAATTCCGCTTCATCGCGCTTGCCGGCCAGATGCTCGAGAATGCATAGGAATGGACGCTCGCCATCATCCAATGTTACGAAATCGACTAGGTCAAAGACGCGGGGATCGCTCAGTCGTCGAAGTTCGGTGTTCGCATATCCGCCACCCAGAACAATCTTCGTATTCGCGCATCTGGATTTGATCCATTGGGCAATCCGCAATGCTCCATACAAATTGCCTGGAAACGGCACCGTCAATCCGACGACAGCGGGATCGAGTGCCGTCACGTGTTTCCAGCAGGCGTCCAGCATAGCTTGATCGGTCAGGGTCAGTGGTTGGGCCAGCGCCCACTCAACGGAATCGAAGGAACTCGCTGACGTGCCGACCTGTTCGGCATACCGGCTCAATGCAAAATGGGATGACACGGTATGCTGAATGAGATCGGCAAGGTCCTCCAAATAGAGCGTAGCCCAATGTTTCGCCATGTCGGTTGTCGATGATGAGCGCCAGGATGTCGCCTGGGCGGTGGCGAACCGCGGCCCTCTGGGAAGGAACCTGCCTTGGCAGATACGCGAGGCCAACGCGGAGTCCCGGCCTTGAAGAAATCCGATCACCGGTTCGATAGTCTCAAGATAGATCCGTTCCAGCGACAACATTTGCAGGGCTTCTCCCGGCATGTCGGGCATCCCGCGAATCTCTTCAAAGACCCGGCGCAATCCTCCCCGGCAAAAGATCCCGAGCACCATCTCGATGCCGACATCCGCTTGCGTCACGACACCAACCGGCCCTGACTCCGACGGGGCGGGGTGTTGTCTGATCTTACCCGCTCGCCGTGACTCCGCCGGGACAGAGTCTTGTCCCACGGCATATCCACGCGATTTCAAAAAGCCGGTGAGGTAGGCAGTCGCTGGATAGGGCGTATTGAGCTGTGTGAGGGGTGGAATGATGAGCAGGACGCGGGTCGCCATGAGAAAAGACCTATCACACCGACAACCGACCCCGCCACATCGGACATCCGTCATAGCCATGACAGAAAGGCCTGCCGTGGTGGTTCATGAAAGCATCAACAGCCTGTAAGCGATCAACTGAATGATACATATTCAAACAAGGACGCGAGCCCAAGCCCGCTGGTAGGAAATAAGACTGCACGAAAGATCGGATGCTGGGTCCATGGCGCAAATGCTCCCGTGCTCTCTTCAGAAATCTCATCCGTGATTCGGCTGATCTGATCGGCACCATCGATCTTTCTTGCTTTCCTCGCGTCATCTCGCGCCGTGGTGAGGCGTTTAAGGGCCGCCTGCCTCAAATGCTCGGCCGCACGGCCTAATAGAAAGGCGCAGACGATGGCATACCCTGCGCTAAGCCCCCAGAGTACGACGAGCCCGACCGGTGCATCCCAGTTATCGAACAGCCGCATTCGGCTGATAATCAAAATGAACAGCACGATGAACGGGAAGTCGATCAATCGTCCGACCACTTTCGTGCGCTCCGCAACCAGATCAATCGAGAAACGAATCAGCCGCGTCTCCGCCTCCGGTCTAGCGCTTCCGGCACACAGATCCGTCAGGCGGCGAATGAATTGTTCACACAAGCGCGTCTCGTCCACGACAAAGAATATCAAGGCCAAGAATGAAAAGACGCTGAGGAAGACAATCAATCTATCCGCTACCGCACTGACCGATCCCCTAAAGGGAGTGTGGGGAGGCGTGAAGACTCCGAACAATAGGACTACCCCCAGAAGGCCATACAGGAGCACCTGGGGAATCACGCGTCGTCGTTGCGCTGGACACTCGCTCAGTCGGCCATACTCCTCCCATAGGGATACGAGCCCGGTATGGTGAGGACGGTAGGAGATAGCCCAGGAGCCGGGTTTGATCCAGTCCGTCCAACCTGCCTGCCAGGCCGCGCTCTCGGTCACCTGCTCACCGGCCTGCTCCGTATACGACAAGACACGACTCGACAGTTCCCGATAGTTACGCCGCAACCTGCGTACGGCTATGAGCATCAAGATCACGCTGAGTCCGGCAGCCAGCATCCGGATGAGCTCGGTCGGCCAGATGCTCACGCCTTCGAACCACAAGAAGGGCTCGCCTTCGGGGTCGAGTGACAGACGCCAGAATACGAGCAACACCACGATGAACAGGAAGGCCGCTCCAAATGCCGCCTTCGCCAGCGACACATCGAATGGGATCAGGAGCACGCAGGCCAAGAATACTGCGATAACCGCCCACATGGCATGGTTATAGCGGAGGTTGTGGACGCTATCGGCCAGGCCGGGGCAACCGGTCTCATGCCACAGTGAAAACGTTTGGCGCGAGGGATGAATGCTCATCTTCTCCTGTCTTTGAAGTGGAGCGACGCCATCGCACGTCGAGGGGAGTACGACCCGGCTGTGATCCGGACTCAGGTCTACTGCCCCTGTCCGACCGATTTCAAAGATTCTCGAAACCGCGTCAGTCGAAAATTCATACTGACCGAGTGGATAGCGATATGCTAATGGTGTGGCGGGCGTTAAATATCCCACGGCCACCAACACAGATAAAAATGCCGACGTTTGATAGCCGTCCCGAAAGGACGGAATGTCGTCCTGGAGCGCGGGGTGTAACTGCAAGCCGAAATGTGACGCTATCACGAGATTCCGGGTCCAATCGTACTGACTGGGATGAAGAAGTCGGGCATCGAGATCAGTCGTGAAAAAAATGGCATGGGGAAACCGCTTCCGCACAGCTTGCAAGATGAGCAGCTTGTCATACACATCGCTGCCGAGCACTCCAATGGCTTTTAATTCCTTGCCGCTCCCCTCCCAGAGGGCCGCGTCCGCTTCCAGCCTGGCGACCAGTCGATGCACATAGTCGAGCTGGGCCTGTCCTTCCGGCCGCTCTAACTCCTTGAAACTCGCCTTGACGTCTGTGCGTTCTTCCTTCGACTTGGCGTTCCTTGCCTCACTAGATGAACCCTGTCGCGCTGCGTCGTTCGGGATTTCGCCGTCCAGCCCACGTAGATAACTATAATGATGCAGTCGTGCCTGCCCAGACCACTCCGGGCTACGGTCATGTGTCACCACTGCATCCATCGCGGTAGCAAGGTCCGGGCAGACGCCCGCCGCGAGACCTCGGAGCCGTTCGGCTTCGACACACGCCGCAGCGGAGAATTCCACTTGCAATGCACGACTGTAGAAACTATCCCATTCGGCGAGCCAGGCAATGTGATCATTGCCGGCTTCAACCCCTCTTCGATTCAATTCTTCGAGTAGTGCCATGGCGAGGTCATCGTCGTGCCCGATCTGCTGCCGAAAATCGACCACCTTATTCAGGATCGTCGTAAATTGCCGCTCCAGCTCGGCATAGGGCTGGGTCTTTGTGGCTCGATCAGCGAGAAGCACCTTATCTTGAATGCTCAGCACCAGAAGACCTGGATTGGCGGTGGCCCAGGGAGAATAGAGGGGCATGCGCTCGGCACCATGCTGAAGGGACGGATGGTCGATGGCATCTTGCAACATCCCGCGCAGCGTGGTGGAGGATGCCGGGCCGATCGTCTTAAACGTAATGGTGGCCGCATCGAATTGATCCTTGAGGTCTGACGTTAACCACGACAACCGCTGGAGTGGCTGATCGGAAAACCCGTCTTCGTTCACCCACATGACTAAGATATTGTTCGCCTGTTGAGACGTTTCGTTGCACCGCTGAAACTTTCGCGGCCGATACCATTCATAGGGCACAATGAGCTTGTCATAAGGAAGGGAGGCCGGCACGGGGGGATGCGGTATCCAATTTATATAGCCGATATGCTCCGGGTCTTCAGGAACAAAGCATGCGACGCCCAATGCCGAGACCACGGCATAGCGGGTGCGGAGGCGGGATTCCGTGCCCTCGACATATGGGCCGCCCGGAACCATCACCAGCAGCACGGTCACATGGCCACGCGGCTTCTGAACGACTCGTGCAATATCGTCGGTCAGTCGCGCAACCGGATGATGATCATCTTTTTCGGACCCCTGCTCTGATGCCTTAAGGGCGCCCCGTTCGACGCGGAATTCGAATGTCCTGCCCTGTGACGATTCGGCACGCGCATGGGCTTCCGCCGCCGCGAGAGGATCCTGCCACAGGCGCGCATCAACCTGATGCTCGTCGAGCGCGCGCTGGTGGCGCGAATCTGTAGGTCCCGGACGCGAACTTTGCAATGGCGACTGATAGATAAGGAACCCTGCTGCAATGGCCATGATCAGTCCCACAGGAATAGGCCATGCTGGTCGTTCTCGTTGCGCCATGACTCGATGCCTTGTTCTGATCCGACCCAACACCACACGCTGGCCATCTAAGGCTACGTGGAGCGAGAATGTTTTACTTATACACCATTCATTGCGAATTCAATCGCTCGTTGTAAAAGAAAGAGCTTTGGCTTAGCGATGTGATCCGTCCAGTGGAGCGTCGTGCGCGAACACACATGAGAGCACGGCGACCTGAAAAGCCTGTCGGTTCTACACCGACAGCAGGCGTCGCACCAAAAGGCTGGCCAATCTGGACGCTCTGAGAGAGGATCAAGATCAACTGTTCTGCATCTCTTTCCTGGGAGACCACTATGACGCACGATCACGACCACGAGGCTCTTTCCCTGTCATGCCGTGTCAACAGACGGGAGATTCTGAAAGCCATGGGACTCGTCGGTTCCGCGATGGCGCTCCAGGGCCCGGTCCAGCTTCTCCACGCCGCTGACACGCTCCGCGCAGGCCTTTCAACTCTGCAAGTCAGCGAACAGATGTCCCGCCGCCCACTAGGGACGACGGGTGTCGATGTGTCGATGTTGGCCCTCGGCGGTGCGCATCTGGGCAGGGCGGGTAGCGAGCGGGAGGCCACCCGAATCGTTCATGAGGCGATCGAGGCCGGCCTGACTTTCATGGACAATGCCTGGGAATATCATGAAGGGCGCAGTGAAGAATGGATGGGACGAGCCCTCGAAGGCCGTCGCCACCAGGCCTTTCTCATGACGAAAGTGTGCACACACGGCCGGGACAAGCGGACTGCGATGCAGCAATTGGAGCAGTCGCTTCGGCGCTTACGCACCGACTATCTCGATCTCTGGCAAATTCACGAAGTCATCTATGAGGATGACCCTGATCGTCATTTTGTGCCCGGTGGGGCGGCTGAAGCGCTTCTGGACGCCAAGCAGCAAGGAAAAGTTCGGTTCATCGGCTTCACCGGCCACAAAGATCCGACGATCCATCTAAAGATGCTGAGCCGTGGCTTTCCATTCGACACATGCCAGCTTCCGCTGAACTGCTTCGATGGCACGTTCCGTAGCTTTGAGCAGGACGTACTCCCGGCGTTGCACCGTCTTGGAATCGCGGCACTCGGCATGAAGACGCTGGGAGGCAATGGCGAGGCAGTCAAACAAGGTCTCGTCACGGCGGAGGAGTGCCTGCGCTATGCCCTCAGTCTACCTGTCGCGGCCATCGTCAGCGGGATCGATTCGATCGAGATCCTTCGTCAGAACCTCGCCATTGCGCAACGGTTCGTTCCCATGACCGCCGCCGAAATGGATACGCTCCGGAATCGCGTCGCCCGCTATGCAGCGGACGGGCGCTTCGAGTTGTACAAGAGCTCGCGGCGCTATGACGGTCCAATCGGACGGGCTCAACACGGAGGGTAGTGTGCCGGACACGCTCCCATACCTTCAACTGTCATCTTCTTGAATCGTAGCGATACGCCCGACACACTGGAGATAGCAGCGAAGCGACGGAGCACCGATATAATGGACCCATCCATCCAATTCATCGATCAGGACCTGTGTGCTCGGCCCGAACAAGGCCAGGTAGGATTGCACGCTGCCGTGCAACTTCACCTTGCTTAGAAGCTTACGGGCATTCCGCAACGTCGCCATGATTTTTTTGCGGTTACGGATCATGCCGGGATAGGCCAAGAGCCGTTCGGTTTCACCATCCGGCCAAGAAGCGACACGGTCGAGATCGAAGCCTGTAAAAGCCTCCCGAATCGCGGGCCAACGCATGCGAACGATGTCAGGATTAAATCGCGCTGAGAAGACCGCCGCCGTGAGGGCTTCAAAATGCTCATTGTCGCTGCACGGCATCCGGTTTTCAAACGGACACCAACACGGAGCATGTCGGATAGGCGCATGCACCACGGCCTCACTTCGTCATACAATACATCGAATCCACCTCGCCGTCCGTAAGGCAGGAGAGAAGACGCTGAGACGATTCTGTGACGATCGACTGAGAACACCGGTCACAAATCAATCTGTTCCTTAAATGAACAGAATCGAGTAAGGAGGCCGCCATGGACCGAAGGACTCTCTTGAAAGGTGGGATAGCGCTTGGTATGGGGCTTTTCGTCGAGCATATGAGACTGTGGCCTGCAGAAGCCAAGGAGGGACGCATCGTGAAAGTGACCAAGACGGATGATGAATGGAAAACATTGCTCACTCGGGATCAATACTATGTGTTGCGACAAGAAGGAACGGAGCGGGCCTTCACCAGTCCATACCACGATAATCATGAAACCGGGGTGTATCAATGCCGTGGGTGTGAGCTGCCGTTGTTTTCGTCTGAGCACAAATTCGAGAGTGGGACAGGCTGGCCGAGCTTTTGGAGACCAATCGAAGAAACGGCCGTCGAGACGAGATCGGACCGGAAATTCTTCATGACGAGAACGGAAGTCCATTGCGCCCGATGCGGTGGCCATCAAGGACACATCTTCGACGATGGCCCGCCACCGACAGGACTGCGGTACTGCATCAATGGCGTGGCGCTGAAATTCGTTCCGGCTTAGGAGCGCCATCCATGCATGGTTGATCGGACAGCCTCGCGTGGTACCGTCGGAGAATAGGCAGCAAGATCTGCCGATCGGCTGACACGGTGCTCATCGCCTGCACGGTACAGTGAAGGCATGACGCGAAGGAGATGCTGGTCAATCTGGCTTCTGAGTATGGTGCTGCACATCGTGGCGGGTCCTCATGCATCGGCCGAATGGTACGTGGCCGGACAGTTCGGAGTGAACTTTGCGGACCGTCTGACGGATGTCAATGGAACCAATGGCTTCGCCGGTGCTCGCGCTCCCGATTTTGATTTAAAAAATTCTTTCACCTATGGCGGCAAGGTCGGATATTTTCCCGGACACGGCTGGCTCGGCGTCGAAGTCGATGCATTTCATACGACTCCGCACATCAAAAATTTAGATAATATTCCCGGCATTCATATGCGCGTGACGAGCGCAGGCGTGAATTTGATTGCCCGATACCCCGGTGTCACCTATCAACCGTATGCAGGGATCGGCGCAGCAGCAGTCTTCGCCCATATCAGCGACTCGCCCACTACACGGAGCGACTCCAGTGTGACGGGAGGCTTCAACGTGCTGGCTGGAATCCGGGCATTTGTTACGCCCTATGTCGCCATATTTACCGAGTACAAACTCACGCAGGCTACGCTGCGATTCGATGACGCGTTCAGCGGCTTCGGGACGGCCGGTGGTTTTATGGGGGACTATCGAGCACAGCAGCTCCTCGTCGGCGTGTCCTATCATTTTTAACGTTTCAAGATGCTTCGCCTTCTGCTCATTATCGCGCTCCTTCAGTTTTTGACGGTCTCCTGCGCCAAGTCCGCGCACCAGACCGGACGAGACCTGCTGGATCAGATATTACCCGCACACGTCCGGCAACAGATCGATTCGACGGTCCCCTTTGTCGAACTCGAGGCCGCCCCTTCCACCTACGTCGGGCGAACCGTGATGTTCAGCGGCATCGTCCTGAAAGCGAAGCGCGCCAGGGACCGGACGGAAATCGAAGTGCTTCAACTTCCCGCTACGCCCGGCGGCTTGCCATCCGATGATCGGACCCGTTCAGAAGGCCGCTTTTTAGCCGTTGAAAATAAGTTTCTCGATCCCGCGACGATTGAATCCGGCACTCCTGTGACGGTTGTTGGTGAAGTGAAGGGCGGGGTCACACGATCACTCGATGAGAGCGAATACACCTATCCGGTGATCGAGATCACGCGCCTAATCGACTGGAACAAAAATATGCCGTCACAGTATGCGGGCGGCAGAGGGTATCCTTATAACGGAGGGTACGGGCGTTATTATGGCCCCTATGCTCCTTTTTCCGGCGCGGGATATGGACTTGGATACGGGTATGGGTATCCGTACTACGGTCCGTACTATCCTTTACTGTTTGGCAATCCAGGGCCCGGGTCATCCGCACCACTCCCTCAAAACCTCCCCCCGCAATTCAAGAAACGCGAGTAGCGGATTCACCTCTTTGACGTTTCAGCGAACCCGGTGGACGTTTTCCTGCCATGGGACACAGGACGGAACGCCGCTTCTCGCATATACTTCCATATACCTGTAGCCACCTCACAACCAGCAGACCATGGATCAAAAACGAGGGCTCTTTCGCCTCTCTATCAAGCGAACAGGCCGCCTCATCCAAGGAACGGATGTCGCGCCTTGCGAAGTTCTCGACCTCACTGACAAAGGCATGCTGATACAGGCTGAGTGCGCCGTCTCGGCCGGAGACGAACTGCAACTCGAATTCCCATTGACACCGACCGCCCTGCTTCAGTGCACCATTCACATCACGCACGTAATCCCGCCACACCTTGGAGCCCGGATCGTTTCTATTTCACTCGAGCATCAACAATCCCTCTCGCG
>DATEPO010000368.1:0-5995 GCA_035273145.1 Nitrospiraceae bacterium | reverse complement strand
GACCTGCCCTTTATGATTGACGACCCCGCGCGTAGCGTCTTCTGCCATAGCGCATCCGCCTAATGGGTGGACAGTCGTGAGCGGATGGGTCATCACCTCACTCCACAGGGGATTCGGCACGTACGTCCCGCCGAGTGCACGTGTCGCCTCCCTGAGTCGTCGATCCGCCTGCTCAAAGATCGGTTGCCGTCCTACGCCGGGCCATTCGATGCGTACTTGATCATGCCCGTCGAGGACCATGCGGCCTTCACCGTCGTCGTGCGTCATGACCAGGTAGGTTTGCGAACGCCGCACCGCGCCATGGTAGGCGCCCCTCACGAAGCTGTCTAATTCGAGGGCTTTTCGCTCGACGCTGTTGAAGACGTTCCCCGATTGCTCGGCCAACTTCGCGCCGGCCGCCAACGCGGCCGGTAAGAACGCGGCCAGGGCACCGGGGATCGATCCTTCTTCGATGACCATGCCGTTCTCCAACACGGGCTGGAGCCGGAGGTCGATCAGGCCGGTAATACAGGGTCCCACCGGGTCTCGGCCCTCCGGCGGCCGCGCCCCGAATCCAATGCCATCGATGATTTGATCGGTGTTGTAGCCGAACCCCAGCACGTCGCCATTGCCGGTAAAGTGCTGCCCGACCGTGTCCGATACAGAAAGCCCCATCGCTTTGCTGCGCAATAAAATCTCCGTTGAGCCGAGCGTGCCCGCACCCAGGATCACCAGATCGGCGGTGACGAATAGGGTAGGCGCGTCGAATGTCTCGCGTCCCGAATCCAGCAACTGATAATGGACGACCCAGCGATTGTTTCGTCGCTCCACATGACGCACGGCGACGTGCGTGTAAATTTCCGCGCCATGGTTCCACGCGTCCGGGAGATAATTCATCAGGACCGTATTTTTGGCCCGATGGTTACAGCCTGAGACGCAATCTCCACAAAGCACACAGGCCCGCTGATCAACCCCGACATGGTTGATGCCATCAGTAAACGTCACGTTAATCGGCGGACGAGAAAAGGGCTGCCCCATCGCGGTGGCTGACTTTTCCTGCGCGGTCAGCTTGGGAAGCACAGGAAATTCATTCGGGTATGGCATCGGATTCAACATATCCTCGGCGCGCCGGTACCCGTCCTCTATGAGGGTGGTCAGATCGGCTCGCAAAGGTTGCGGCCAGCGTGAATCTTCAAAGACCCGTGGCTCGGCTCTGAGCGATACATTCGCATTGACCAAGGACGTTCCGCCCAATCCGCACCCGACAAACGCATTGATGTCTCCGCCCAGATGAAAATCGTAGAGGCCCGTCCTGGGGCCGATATGGCCCTGCGGCGTATGCGCCTGCATTTCGCACACGGCTTCCGCTTCCGTATCGGGATATTCGCCGGGCTGAAATTCCTTGCCGCGCTCAAGTACGCACACGTGCTGTCCGGCCCGTGCGAGCCGCGATGCGGCAATGGCGCCCCCGTATCCGGAGCCGATGACGACCGCGGCATAATGGCTGCTCATACGCTCGATCGGAGATGAAAGGCGGTTCATGCTGGGATCCCTCCTGGAAACGACATCATCAATGAAATGCACGAGTTCATGTTACAGTGAACGCGCGTCCGAACCGTTACACATGAACGGTTACAACTACGCGCGTGAGTGTAGTGGCGGGCATTCATCTGTATGGAAACAAAGAATACTCCACACTTCTTTGGTATAATCCACCGATGCATCCGGTAGACCTCCTCATTTTTGACCTTGACGGCACCTTGATCGAATCCAAGTGGGATATCGCGAAAGCCGTCAATCTTACGCTCGGTGAGATGGCCTTGCCGCTCCGATCGGAAGAAGAGATTTTCAGTTTCGTCGGCGACGGCGTCAAACGATTGCTCCGATTGTCCGTGGGCGAAGAAAATTTAGACCATTATCAAGAAGCACTCAAGATCTTTCGTGGGCACTATCTGGACCACTGCTTGGACTGTACGAAGTTTTATCCGGGCATCGATCGAGTCTTGGCCCATTTTGCGGAAAAACATAAAGCCGTCGCGACCAATAAATCGTTGGAATACACCACTAAAATCCTGTCCGGCTTAGGCTCCCATCACTTTGCCTTCGTCGTGGGCGGCGATAACGGATTCGGACTCAAACCCGAGCCGGGCATGCTCATCCATATCTTGAACAAGCTCGGTGTCAGCAAGGATCGGGCGGTGTTGATCGGCGACAGCACAAATGACATCAATGGCGGCCATCGCGCCGGAATTAAAGTCTGCGCCGTCGGCTACGGCATGGGCAATCGTGAAAAAATGCACGCCTGCAAGCCGGACTGGTTTATCGAAACACCTTACGAATTGATGGATCTTTTCACATGACATACCAAGCTTCTCAGGCAATCCTCATGCTCATCATCAGCCTCTTGGTGTTCGGGTCCGACCTGCAGGCTGATCCCGGCGGTCCATCGGCCCCAGGGCTCGCTGACCGCGTGATCAAGCACACGTTAGCCAACGGCTTGACTGTGCTCCTGGTCGAGCGACATCAAAGTCCGATCGTGTCCATTAATCTGACGTTCGGCGTCGGCGGCATCAATGAACACAACGGCGCCACCGGTCTGGCTCACCTCTATGAGCACATGGCGTTCAAGGGGACGCGCACGTTGGGCACGAAAGACTACGCACGCGAACAACCGCTGTTGGAAGAATTGGATCGCATTCAGCACGAGATTGAGCAGACTCGCGAGCGGCTCAGAGCGGACGGGCAAGAGGAAGCCTCATCCCCGGCGTTGAAGCAGCTTCGCCAACGGTTTGCCGAGGCGCAGGAGCGCGCCGGACAGTTTGTCGTCGGCAATGAACTTGCCATGCTCTATCAGCGTCACGGCGGCGTCGGATTGAACGCCTCGACAGGAAAAGATGTCACGCGCTATACCGTCAGCCTCCCTGCCAATCGCCTTCCACTGTGGGCGGCGGTGGAATCCGATCGCATGGGTAGTCCGGTCTTCCGGGAGTTTTATAAGGAGCGCGACGTTGTGCTCGAAGAGCGCCGGCTCAGGACCGATGACAGCCCAAACGGGCTTCTCTATGAGGCGTTCGCGGCGGCGGCATTTGAAGCCCATCCCTATGGCTTTCCGACCATCGGCTGGGCATCGGACATTCAATCGCTCACCCCGGCCGTGACGGAAGCCTTCTTCAGCACCTATTATGGCCCGGCCAACGCGGTCATCGCGATGGTCGGTGATATCAATCCGACGGACGTGATCGCGCTCATCGAACGGACCTTTGGGAACATTCCAGCCATGACGCCCCCGCCGCGGGTCGTCACCGTCGAGCCACCGCAGCGCGGCGAACGGCGCGTGGAAGTGGAATTTGATGCGGAGCCCGTTCTGTTGCTCGGTTATCACAAGCCGGCGTTGGGACATCCGGACGATTTTGTGTTTGATGTGATGGATTCCATCCTGTCCGAAGGCCAAACGTCACGCCTGTATCAACGATTGGTTCGTGAGAAACGCCTGGTCACCACGGTGGACACGCAAACGAGTTTTCCCGGCGCGCAGGCACCGAATCTGTTCGTGATGAGCGCCGTCCCGCTCGCACCTCATACGACCCGGGAAATCGAAGAAGCGATCACGGAAGAGCTGGAACGGCTCAAGGCCGAGCCCGTGGAGGCGGCCGAACTCGAAAAAGTGTTGAACAACCTCGATGCCGAGCTGTTGCGATCCCTGCGGTCGAACAGCGGGCTCGCGTCGCAGTTGGCGTATTTTCAGACGGTGGCAAAAGATTGGCGGTATGTCTTGACCGCGCGTGAACGTATTGCCGCCGTGACACCTGCCGACATTCAACGTGTAGCGGCTCAGTATTTGACGCGCAACAATCGGACCGTGGCAACGCTGGTCAAACCGATAGCGGGCAGCAAGAAACCCGCAAGCCTGCGGCACACCTCGTCTACTCAGATGAACCCGAGGACACCATGAACGCATGTAGTGTTTCGACACGCCATCACGCGGCATCGCTACTCATCTGTCTCTTCGTGATCGCTCCTGTGCTAGCGGTAACCGAGCCGCCGCCCGCCGCCGCGTTAGATCAGCAAGGACCGCGGTCGTCCGATCAGACCGATCCTCGCCAGATGAAATTCCCCCCGGTGGCACTGAATCCTCCGGAGCCGGAGCGCCTCGTCCTCGAGAATGGGATGGTGGTGTACCTGTTGGAAGATCATGAACTCCCATTGGTGACGGTGTCCGCTACGATTCGGACCGGCGGGTGGATGGACCCTTCGGACAAGGTCGGGCTCGCGGCACTCACCGGCCACACGATGCGGACGGGAGGCACCCAACGAACGGCCGCCGCCGATCTCGATCAGGAGTTAGAGCGTTTGGCGATGATGATGTCGGTCTCGATCGGGGTGGAGTCCGGTGTCGCGATGCTCGATGTGCTCAAGAAGGATCTGGACCGTGGGCTGGCTCTCTTTGCAGATGTCCTCAGACGGCCCGCGTTCGATCCGGCCCGGGTCGAGCTGGCGAAGCTCCAGGCGCGTGAGTCCATTCGCCGGCGCAACGACCAGCCGCAATCCGTCGCCTCGCGTGAATTTGCCAAACTACTGTACGGCCCCTCCCATCCTTTCGCACGCGAAACGTCCATGGAGTCCATTGGCCGAGTCACGCGAGAGGATCTCATCGGCTTCCATGCCGCAACCTTCCATCCGAATGGGATACTCCTGGGCATTACGGGTGACTTCGATAAGGCCACGGTCTTGAACACATTACTTGAATTATTTGGCGACTGGACACCGGGCCAAGTCCCGCGCATGACTCCGCCTGCGATTGAATCCGCGGACAGCCGCCAGGTGCGGTTCGTGGGGAAACCCATCTCGCAAACGCATCTCCGTGCCGGCCATCTCTCCATAAAAGAGACCGATCCGGATTATCCGGCCTTGGTTCTGGTGAATGATATCCTCGGCGGGGGCTCCTTCCGTAGCCGCCTCTTTCAAGATGTGCGGACGAAGCAGGGCTTGGCCTATTCGATCAGTAGTGTCCTGCGAGGCGGCATTTACGAACGCGGCGTGTGGGGTATGCGGACCGAAACGAAGACGGCCTCGACGCAGCAGGTGATTGCGACGCTGGTGGCCAATCTCGAACGCCTGCGTGAACAGCCGGTGACCGATGCGGAATTGGAGGAAGCGAAGGAAGCCTTTGTGAATTCCTTTATTTTCTCCTTTGCGAGCCCGGCCAGCATCGTGAACCGCCGGCTCCAATTGGAATACGATGGGTTGCCGAAAGATTTTCTCCAGCAGCTCCGCGATAAAGTGATGAAGCTGACCAAGGAAGATTTGCTGCGCGTCGCGCGAGATCAGCTCCATCCCGAACGGTTGAAGATCCTCGCCGTCGGACCGTCTGATACAGCTCGTGTTTTGGCGGGTTTCGGCGAGGTGAAGGAAATTAAGCTGGACCCGGAAGGGTGATGTAGCGGCCTCGGCTGACGAAGGGCGGCACTCCGGTTTCGTCGCGATGCGATGGAATCATACAGCACTGATATCGTACTTTGGCCTCCAGGGGCTATGAAGCGGCGGCGGAACGTCGCAATGCCGTCGAGGCAGCGTCAACGGCCGTTAACTGTCGCTCGTGCGCGTCGAAAACCTCCGTGCCTATCCCTTCCACCGAGGCGATTATTTAGAGAATGTTGGAAGAAGAGGCAACGATAAGAAACTTGAAACTCCGCACATTGATGACTGACGCTGAACGCTGAGTGCTGCTGCATGAAACTCGAAGACGACTTCTGTGATATCGTGAAGAAGGCCCGCATGGGGCAGGGTCGCTCGGTGGAGGCTATTGCCCATGCGAGCGGCATGCGAGCCGAAGATTTGTCGATACTTGAGCGCGGAAGCCGCATACCGACAACCGTTGAAGCGCGCGCCATTGCCGATACGTTGGGCTTACGAGCCGATGCCTTATCCGCCATTGCAGCCGCGCAGTGGGCTCCGTCCTCGCCCTCGTCCCACGTCACGACCTACGTGGAGACCATCCTTGGCGACATCGGCGGAT
>DATEPO010000367.1:0-3616 GCA_035273145.1 Nitrospiraceae bacterium | reverse complement strand
GGCGTCGGGAAAACGGAATTGGCACGCGCACTCGCGGAATTCCTGTTCAATACGGAAGATGCGTTGGTGCGAATCGATATGTCGGAATACCAGGAGAAGTTCACCAGCTCTCGGCTCTTCGGCGCGCCTCCCGGTTATGTGGGTTATGAAGAAGGTGGCCAGTTGACGGAACGAGTCCGGCGGCGTCCGTATTCCGTGGTCCTGTTCGATGAAATCGAGAAAGCGCATCCGGACATCTTCAACGTGATGCTGCAGGTCCTCGACGACGGCGTGCTGACGGATAGTCTCGGCCGCAAAGTGGACTTCAAGAACACCGTCATCATCATGACTTCCAACTTGGGGACCAAGTTGATCCAGAAAGGTGTGTCACTCGGGTTTCACCGCGTCGAGCAGAGCGACCACGATCGACGGATCAAGGACGATGTGTTGGGCGAATTGCGTCGCTCCTTCAGTCCAGAATTCCTCAATCGGATCGATGAAGTCGTGGTCTTCCATCCGTTGGAGAAGGAACACTTGATCAGCATTACCGATATTCTGATCAAGGAATTGAACGCACGGTTACTCGAACGGGGCGTGCAGTTGGAAGTGGGCGATGATGTGAAGCAGTGGTTGATTCAGGAAGGTTATCAACCGTTGTATGGGGCAAGGCCTATGCGCCGGACGATCCAAAAGAACATCGGCGATCCGCTCTCAGAAGAGCTTCTCAGAGGCCGGTTCAAGGATGTCCGGAGGATCAAGGTCGTATTGCGAGACAACGCGCCTAACTTCATTGAAGCGGAGGCGATGGCCGGCGTGTAATCAAAGGCTCTCGCACGTTCAACGTGCGTCGGTCAGTTCAAATCCCACGCCAGCACGACCCTCGGGTGATTCCACTCGAGGGTCGTGTTGTCTGGAGGCTAGTGTAGACTCGTCCATTACCAAGGGTGCCGGCATCGCAGCGAAATCATTATCTCCCGCTTCTATTTCTTCCGTATCGTCTTCGGCTCTAACCCTGTTAGGACTCGAAACATCATGTGACGAAACGGCGGCAGCCGTGATGCGTGGCGAAGGCACGCTTCTCTCAAGCGTGCTGTACTCTCAGCATGATGTGCATCGGAGGTACGGCGGTGTAGTGCCCGAGCTTGCTGCACGCCGGCATATTGAAACGGTGGAAGCCGTGGTGACTGAGGCGATGGGTCAGGCGAAGGTCCAATGGTCCGACCTGCATGGTGTGGCCGTCACATCTGGACCTGGATTGGCGGGTGCTTTGCTGGTTGGGGTGAGTGTCGGAAAAGCGGTCGCCTACGCCCAAGGCATTCCTTTAATCGGCGTGAATCACTTAGAGGGCCATATTGCATCCGCCTGGATGGAGTGTCCTGATTTGCCGAGGCCGTGTATGATCCTGGTCGTCTCCGGTGGCCACACTCATCTGTACCTGACCACCTCGGTAGGCGCGTATCAATTGATCGGACAGACACTGGACGATGCTGCCGGAGAGGCGTTTGATAAGGCGGCGAAGATGTTAGGGCTGGACTTTCCCGGCGGACCCGCGTTGGATCGTCTGGCTCAATCCGGCAATCCTGCTGCGATTCGATTCCCGCGGCCTTATCTCCACAATAACAATTTGGATTTTAGTTTCAGCGGGATTAAGACCGCGTTACTGTATTATCTGCGTGATTTGGACCGGTCCGGACATCAGAGGCCTGTGGCCGACATCGCAGCGGGTTATCAGGAAGCGATTGTTGAAGTGCTCGTGGAAAAAGCCTTCGCCGCCGTGAGACGATATAAGGCTCATGCGCTTGCGGTGGTTGGTGGGGTTTCGGCAAACTCACGCTTGCGCGCGCTTCTTGCCGAACGTGCCGCCAAGATCGGCATTCCAATGGCCATTCCACGGGGTATGTTCTGCACCGATAATGCCGCGATGATTGCCGCCGCAGGGCATCAAGCTTATGTGGCCGGATGTTGGGCCTCGTGGGAGTTAGAAGCTGACCCCGAATTGTCATTGCAGACGGGACCGTCGCGCGGCATAACGTCTGGTCGGCGGGAACGAGGCAGGAAAGCAGCGACTCCATTACCGACGGCACGGAGACAGTAAGATTCCCACGATTCTCGGAAATATTCATGGTCTCAAAGCCGGTCAGTTCCTGCGGCTTCAACATCTCTACCGCCGGCGTATCCCAGTCGATAAGGTCGTGACCCCAGAACTCGCTCGAGCGTGTACGGAACTATCCGCAGAAATTCGCTGCCAGATCGGTCTTGTCATTAATCGGCGCGGCAGCATCGAACAAGTCATCGTTGGAAACGGGCGTGAACTGATCTTAAACGACCTGTGGAAATACCGGGTGGGATCTCGTTCCCTCCGTGGGGTGAGACTGGTCCATACCCATTTGCAGAATGAGCCGCTGACGCAGGACGATTTAACGGATCTCGCGCTCTTGCGGCTGGATTTAATGGCCGCGGTCGGCGTGGGTAAAGACACGCTGCCCGCTTCGATGTATGTCGCCCATATCCTCCCCGCCAATCCCAAAGGACGATTATGCGAAGTGTTGCCCGAGTCCTCCTTCCATGAGTTTCAGCTTGACTGCGGTCAGTTTATTCAAGCGCTGGAAGATGAGTTGACAAGCCAGGCGGCCAGCCATGAGGTCAAGGCCGGAGATTCCACCGCCATTGTCGTCAGTGTCTCGACGAAGGGCCGGCTGCTTCAGGATGAGCGAGTGGACGAACTCATCGAATTGGTGCAATCCGACGGCATGGCGGTCTTGGACACAGTGAGGCAACGTCCGAAGGAAATTCATCCGAAGTACGTGCTCGGCATCGGGAAGCTGAAGGAAGCCGTGATGAAGGCGTTGCAGCAGGGCGCCGATCTCTTGATTTTTGACCAAGACCTGACGCCGGCCCAGGTGCGAGCCATTGCCGAAGTCACCGATATGAAAGTGGTAGATCGGACCCAGGTCATTCTCGATATCTTTGCGCGTCGCGCTCATAGCCGGGAAGGCAAGATCCAAGTGGAGCTGGCTCAGTTGCGATATTTATTGCCGCGCTTGTCCACCGCAGGCCGCACGCCGGTTTTGTCTCGATTGGGCGGCGGCATCGGCGCGCGGGGACCTGGGGAAACCAAATTGGAAACGGACCGGCGACGCGTACGGGACCGGATTACGCACCTGGAACGCGAACTGTCGGCCTTCACGCGGCATCGGGACCAACGGCGCGCTCAGCGCTCCCGCCGAATGATGCCCGTGATCTCCATTGTCGGCTATACGAATGTGGGGAAATCCACTTTGCTGAATGCTCTAACGGGCAGTCATGTCTCGGCTCAGGATCGCCCGTTCGAAACGCTCGATACTGCCAGCCGCCGTCTACGCTTTCCTCATGACCGCGAGGTCATCATTACCGACACGGTTGGATTCATCCGAGATCTTCCCAAAGATTTGCTGGGAGCTTTCCGCACGACCTTGGAAGAGCTGCAGGATGCCGATGTGCTGTTGCATGTTGCGGATGCCGGTTCGCGGGATCTCGACGGTCAGATTCACGCGGTCGAAAAAATGCTGTCCGACCTCGACCTCAATCATATCCCGCGCCTCTTGGTCCTCAATAAGATCGATCGGCTCCAGGCAAGCGACGTCGAAGCCTTGCGCAA
>DATEPO010000366.1:0-10231 GCA_035273145.1 Nitrospiraceae bacterium | reverse complement strand
TCGGTGATTACAAGGTCCATGGAGGCGCCCCGCTCCAAGAGGACCACCATGGATTGAAAGAGCTGGGCGTCACCGTCCTTCACGGACACTGGAGGTCAATTTTGCCGCTCCCGTACTCCGGTGAGGCGCGATAGCTTCGTTCCAGAGTGAAGTTTTCACAGAAGAGCCTGACCGCAGGGTTTATCGCGGCGGTTCATCATACTCATTTACACCACACGTCTTTTATGAAGTTATCTTCGTTCTGCATACGGCGCCCCGTTTTTGCGACGGTACTCACGCTCATCCTCGTTCTTGTCGGGCTTTTATGTTTTGCACGACTGCCCGTGCGCGAGTATCCCGATATCGACTTTCCGGTTGTCTCAGTGACGACGGAGTATCCTGGAGCCAGTTCGTCATTGGTGGAAACGGAGGTGACTCGGGTGTTGGAAGGATCACTCGCAGGCCTCGAAGGATTGCGAGCACTGACCTCCATCAGTCGTGAAGAGCAATCGCAGATCACCATTGAGTTTGACTTAAATCGCGATCTTGACGCGGCCGTCAATGATGTCAGAGACCGTGTCCTCGGGCCCCGTCGTTGGTTACCTCCTACGATTCAAGAACCGATGATTTTTAAAGCCAGGACGGACTCGGAGCCAACAATATGGCTCTCGTTGTTTAGCGAGCGACACAGCGAGTTAGAAATGACCGATTTTGCCGAGCGGTATTTGAAAGACAAGCTGGCGACCGTCCCAGGCGCCTCAACCATCTGGGTCTGGGGCTCTCGGCGTTACGCCATCCGCATTTGGTTAGACGCGGATCGGCTTGGAGCGCATGGCTTGACGGTTCAGGACATAGAAGAAGCGATTCGCACACAGAACGTCGCTATCCCCTCCGGACGGATTGAAGGGAAGGAGTTGGAATTCAGTGTCCGGACACGAGGCGAGCTAGCCACACAGGACCACTTCAATCGCCTCATCATCACCTATCGAAATGGATACCCGATTCGGATTGAAGACGTCGGGCACGCCGAGATCGGCGCAGAAGACGATCGGAAGTTGGTGCGGTCCAACGGAAAGACCACTGTGAGCCTCGGTGTTGTGAAACAGTCGAAGGCCAATGCGCTGGAGGTTGCCAGGGCCGTTCACCGCAAATTCGCCGAATTTCAGAGCGCCCTTCCGCCGGGAATGACGTTGCAGGTGACCTCAGATCGATCAGTGCATATCGAGCAGTCTCTTCACGAGGTCTATGTGACCATGGGGGTGTCCGTCGTTCTCGTCGTGTTCGTGATCTTCTTGTTCCTGGGGAACCTTCGCGCCACAGTTATTCCGACCGTCGCTATTCCGGCTTCGATCCTGAGCACGTTTACGTTAATGTATTTCGCCGGATTCTCCATTAACCTCCTCACCCTATTGGGCCTCGTCTTGGCAGTTGGGCTGGTGGTGGACGATGCCATCATCGTCTTGGAGAACATTTACCGACGGGTCGAGGACGGACAGAGCGCGATGGCCGCGGCTATCGACGGAACGCAGGAAATCGGCTTTGCCGTGATGGCCACAACGATCTCCCTGGTCACCGTGTTTGTGCCGATTGCTTTTCTCACCGATGCCACCGCACGGCTCTTCACCGAACTGGCGCTCGCCGTCGCCGGCTCCGTCTTGATCTCTGCGGGAGTGGCCCTAACGTTGACGCCCATGATGAGCGCGAAGCTGCTAGCCCACAGAGGGCCAGATCTGCGAACGCCTAGTCGAATCGTTCTGCTGAGCCGGCGAACCTTCGAGTGGCTGGTACACGGCTACGTCGGCGCGCTGGCGATGGCGCTCCACTGGAGGAGAGCGCTTCCACTGGTCAGTGTCGGCTTAGTCGCGCTTGGCATCGGGCTCTTTATGCATTTGCCGGCGGAACTCGCACCCCTTGAGGATACCGGCGGCGTCGGTGTCAATATACAAGGCCCTGAAGGAACGACGCTCGCCTACACCGATCGTTATGTGCGCGACGTCGAGGCGCTCTATCAAGATGTCCCAGAAATTGCCTCTTACTTGAGCTGGGTCGGAAGCGGATGGCCGATCAGTCGCGTGAATGCCGCCGGAGGCTGGGTAACCTTAAAAGACTGGACCCAGCGGCGACGCAGCCAGCAGGAGATCGTGTCCGTCCTAGCAGAAAAGATGACTCACATCCCGGGCGTCGTCGCCACCCCCTTTAATCCTCCTGCGCTCGTCGGCAGCGGGAGCACCGCACCGGTTCAATTTGTCGTGAGCGCATCGACGTATGGAGAAGTGGAAGTGTATGTCGCGATGCTTATGGAAGCGGCCATGAAGAATCGTCAATTGCTCAACGTGATCTCCAATCTCGATCTGAACAAGCCTGAATTGGACGTGCATATCAATCGTGAAAAAGCAGGTGATCTCGGTGTCTCGGTCGGAACGGTCGGGCACACGCTGGAAAGCTTGCTCGGCGGACGGCAAGTCACCCGATTCAGTCGAGACGGCGTCGAATATCCAGTCATCGTCAAAGTTTCAAAAGGGCATCGGGACACCGCCTCTGACATCAATATGCTCTACGTACGCGGTCATACCGGTCAATTAATTCAGTTGAGCAATCTAGTCACGATTCGCCCGACGACCGTGCCGACGGTCTTGAATCATTATGACAAAATGCGTTCCGCCATCATTAGTGCCGGGCTCGCCCCGGGTTATGCGTTGGGCGACGCCCTCCAATTTCTAGAACGGACAGCCCGAGATAAGTTGCCTGCCACCGCGACCATTAACTATGCCGGAGAATCAAAAGCCTATAAGGAAGCAAGTCAAGGCCTGTGGCTGCTATTTGTGTTCAGCGTTCTCCTGATTTACCTCGTCCTGGCAGCGCAGTTCGAAAGTTTCGTGCAGCCCTTGATCATTTTATTTTCGGTTCCTCCAGCCTTGACGGGTGGCCTTGTTGCTCTCGCTATATTTGGGGGGACGCTGAATGTCTACAGCGAAATCGGCCTCATCATGCTCATCGGTCTCGTCAGTAAGAACGGCATTCTCATCGTCGATTTCGCCAATCAACTGCAGGCCCAAGGAGCAGATCTCTTTACGGCTATCATAGATGCCTCTTCGCGACGGCTTCGCCCCATTCTCATGACGAGTCTTGCCACGATTCTAGGGGCGTTCCCGCTGGCGTTGATGAGCGGCGCTGGGGCCAGTGGCCGAGGACAATTAGGCTACGTCATCATCGCGGGGATGATCTTCTCGACCGTTCTCACCCTGCTGCTGGTGCCGGCGACCTACTATGGTCTTTCGAGTCTCGGGAAGAAGTCATTGTCCAACGGACACGAGCCTACAGATTTATAACACGTCGCTGATAAGGTCATCGGTATAACGGCCTCCTCTTTATTGGGCAAACGCACGGATAAGCTTCTGTCACGCCAATGCCAAGTATGTACAGCCCGTCTTTGTGGACGATCCAGGCTTTCAATCACTTCTCTTCGTCTCTTTATCGTACCTGAAAAATGATGATGAAACGTCTTTCGGTTAATTCGACCATGTTATTGAACTTCACTCAGTAGCCGGTAAGCTTGTTCGGCGGCTTGCACGCCGGCATCAGAACGACCAAATCGCGCGTGGTTCACCGCCTCTTTTAAGGCGCGTATCGCGCCTTGTAGGCGACTGTCCTTGTTCTTATTCCGTTCAGCAAGGTATACGTAACGAAGGGCCACAGTAGCTTGTTCGGCAAGAGCGTTGTTATCCTTTCGCCCGCCGTTGATGATAGCCTGATCTGCATGCTCTAACGCTGCGGCGATGTACGGATCGTGTGTCGCACAGGCGCTGAGCAGAGTAGTGAAGATCATCAGTATGGTAATCGCATACTGCTTCAGAGGCCCATAGCGACGCGCCATTGGCCGGCGCAACCGCAATGATTTTGGGGTGACTAATGCAGGCGGAGAGGCGGTTGTTGCTCGTGAGACCGAGCAATGTGAGCACTGTACCATAGTGGTTCGCCTCATGTTTAAGCGAAGCCCAGTTTCCCTTCTCTGCGACTATTGTTGATGGCCGAAGTGAGCACTGCCATCGGACTAATATTCTAAGCCTCGTCCCTTTCGGTCCGACAGGATGATACGTCCCCAAACTCAACGTAACGGGAAGACACGATGTCACGAATCATTGTGATTGATGACGATGAGGCGATTCGGTTGTTATGTCTCAAGGCGCTCGACTCGGAGCACTATCGCGTCTCCTGCACTGGAAATCCGGTCGAGGCGCTCGCCATGCTCGACGATGAACCAGCCGACTTGCTAATTGTCGATGTGCTGCTGGCTCCCTTGGTCCTCGGATTGCCTTCGAATAAAGCGACGCCTCATTTCGAAAATGGACTGAAAGTGGTGCAGGCAGCTTTGGCGAAGCGGCCCACCACTCCTGTGCTCTTTATGTCCAGTCACTCCAGCCTGACGTTACTGAGTAAGGGAGTCGATGGAAAACGCTGGCCCGTCCTCCGGAAACCGTTTAGCCCCACGGTGCTGCGGACGGAAATCGGTATCCGGCTGGAGGCAGCCCGTGATAAAACGGCGCCCCGTCGGGATCCCCGTAACGCTCCACGGCATTCGATCCGTTGCCGTGTCGACTATACAGGCGATCATGAGGGTACCGGTGTCACTCAGGATCTGTCGCTTGACGGCTGCTTATTGAAGACGGATATCCAGGTTGAGGTTGGAGCTCATCTCACCCTACAGCTGATGCTTCCAGACCGTCCAATTGCTATTAAGGTTCATGTCTCGGTCGCGCGGTGGAGTACCGCGACTCTGTGTGGTCTTGAATTTGTCCTGATCGAAGAGCGCGGGGAACGCCTGCTGTCGGAGTGTTTAGCGCGATTAGGCGAACCGAATAGGAAGGCATAAAAGTGGCGAAGAGCGCATCGCAGTGGCCCACTGGATATGAAATGTAGGAACGATGGGCATAGTGAAAGTATTCCATGTATAACATTCTGTTCATGCTTTGCCGGAAAAGTGCGTTGCCGCGTCGTTTACTAAGCGGTCGCCATCGACCGGTGTGCACCAATCCTAGAGTTATAGCAGGTGCCGGAAGGAGGCCGTAGGACAACAACCCTCGCGCGGAATTCCTCATGGTGTCTCAGGGGAACCACTGTGGTGGTGGGAAAAGGCCAGCTTCTCCCATCGTAATAAGCCCACGTCGGTCACAGTGATCGAGAATACGTACAATTGGCTCAAAAGATACGGCCTCGGTGTTCTCCTTCAGATGAGGCCGGCGCGGGAAACGGAAATCCCCAGGGATGGCGGCCAGGCCACGAATACGGCCGGACAACTTCCCAGATCTTTAAATATTTAATCTCAAGCGTAGGATAGGAATACGACATCTCGCCGAGCGCTTTCACCGTGGCCCCACTGACTTCCCCCACAAGCGTGACCCGGGTTCCATCCGGAAAAAGAGCGGGGTCCAGAAACTCTTTTTGAAAGGCCAAGAACCTTCCCTGTGTTTCCGTGAGAGAGGCACGTGGCAAATGAACGTTATTGAGCGGCAGATGTAACACTTCGATCTCGGTCCGATCCTTCAACCGTGTCGCGTGCAGGACCTTTCCCCCGAGGGCGATCAGACGGCCGCGATAGGCATCCGGATGTTCTCGAAGCGTGATAAATGTGACCGTGTGGTCTAGCTGTTG
Source organism: Nitrospiraceae bacterium (assembly GCA_035273145.1). Taxonomy (GTDB): domain Bacteria; phylum Nitrospirota; class Nitrospiria; order Nitrospirales; family Nitrospiraceae; genus JAICXS01. The sequence continues at coordinate 4,603 of DATEPO010000366.1, read as the reverse complement.
ATCAAGAGAGGGAGGAAGGACTAAGTCTGCGGTGCAGCCGCTGAGGAGAAACAAGAGCACGGCGCAGCAACAAACCTGAGCCCTGCGATCCGGCGCCGAATCTGTATCTAACTGCCAGACGCCTTCACCGCACACCTGCATATATTACCTCTGTCGCTCTACAGCAACACCGAAACGCAAGACAGCCAGCAAGTGTCAGCGGAGCGGTAGCCTCGGTATGGATTATGATAACAAAACGCCTGAGCCTCATTCTGTAGGTTACCGAGTCAAATGAACCTCGTTGGCTCCATGCTGCTCTGCAGGCTTATGAAGCAAAGTATGTGATTGCGGCAAGCCGGCATGATAGTGGCGCATAGATTTTTAAGTCGTGGTCGCGTATGAATGTGCCGGTAGGCGCAGGTCTTGCTACTCCATCGAGCATTCTGATCAATACAGGCAGCACAGAAAGGACTCAAGATGATTCTGACGAGAGAATTACAAATATGGAAAGGAGCGGTTTCCAGTTCGCGATACCATCAATGTAACGAACGGATGGAAGATCACCATCTCCGTCTATATTGGGGTCCGGGTCATGCACCGATGCAGAGGAATGCAGCCGGTCTCGTGGCCCTTATGCTCATCACAGTTCTTAGTCCAGCAGGATGTGCCGACCGGCCCCAGGCGCAGCACAATGAGGCCCACGAATCATGCGTCATACCTCGCGGCGGCTTTGACTGTGGGGATAAAGTCAAACAGGAGGACAATTTCATGCGCTTTGAGCAGCAAGGGCACCAACTCCCGTAATGTCCCATCACAAAACTGTGCGGCATCCCGTGCAGCACTTCAGTGGTGAGATGCAGCGCGGACTCATCCTCGGAGGGCGAAACACAAGATAAAGATCAGCATCGCTCACCACGAGTCGAAATCCATCCAACGGCTGCCGTTCAGCCAATCAGCTATGGCTTACCCGATAGATTAATTTGGTTTCGTCAGCCCTGAGCCGGGAGGCTGACTGGTTGGCGTATTGGTCTCATGGGCTCCATGCATCGCTCCTGGCAACCCACGAGTCTCATTCTTCTCGGTGATCGAATCAGACCGCGAATGCGTGGCGCATCCCAACAGAGTGACAAGTAGAAGTCCCGTGATCATCGGTGTACACAGTTTCATAACCACCTCGCTTATCCTTATCCTACCGAACGGTCGGCCGACGAAGTAGTCAGGAAATTTCGTAATAGGGGGAGGTGCTATCGCGGTCGAGATTCAGTCAATGACCGTATCGGCTCGTGGGGAGTGACGAAGGCGGATCTCTGTAAGACGATCAAGTGCTCCATCGCCATCTACCCGCCCTCTTCGAGCCGTGCTATCTCACGCTGTACGTGTTGTGTCTTCTCGTTGAGTTCGGCAGTCGTTCCCATGTCGAGGACAGGTATCAGCCTCTTATTTCGTCAAGGCATCCTTCGATTCACCGGCTGCAGGAATCGGAGGTGGGGTCGCTAATGGCGCTTGCTGCAGATGTGCCTCAATAAAGTCATTCAGAGACGAATAACTGTCGCGGTTGAGTTTCCCTTGAGCAACCAGAGTCAGCGCGTGCATGCGGATATTCTCGATCGTCGCGCGATCAGTGGCCCCCCGTATCTTCAGCGCGGCAATCTGGGCCATCAAGCGACTGACCCGACGCCGTTGATACCAGGCGTAACATAACGTGTACACCGTCGGGATGCCGCCCACGACGGACAAGACCACATCTCGATGTTCGATCACTAACCGAACTTTATCCTCAAACCAGGGCCAGAGCGGCATATTCTCGCCCTTGTAATAGGCCACGGCACCGGGATGGAGCGGATAATAGTCGTTCTGGCTGAGCTGCGCTTTGGCAAAATCGTCGGCCAGCAGGACGCCGGATTGGAGCTCCTGCCAGTGGACGGCAATGGTGCGCACAATCCGATACGCAAGGCGGTTAGTGATTTCTCCATTCGCGATGAGGATATTGTCGGCCCCAAGGGAATGCACCGCAGCAGCCGGAAAGTCTTTGTTGTAGACGCCGGGCGGAATTATCGCCGAGTTCAAGGAGGGCCGGAGCATATGAATGGCCTCAGTGGCGGCATCGGTCAAGGTGAGCAGCACGCCGTGATGGGCCATCGCGACGACGGCCGGGCTTCCGATCGGAACGAATAAACACACCACATCGACCTGACCTTGCAGGAAGGCGGCGGCGATTTCTGCGTAGGAACCGTGTTCGAGCACTTCCCACGGCAGGCCGGTCTCCGGAGCGACTTTATAGTAATTGAGCAGCATCTCCATCACGGTGCGGGTGCCGCTGTGCGGGGAGCCGATAAAAATCTTCAGTGGTCGTCCAAGCTTCTGCCGGTGATCGACCAACAAGTCCGTGAATTGCAGATTGGGTCGGCCTAATGCTCGACTGAGTTCCTGACTGGCCCCCACGTGAAAGATCGAGCTCGATAATTTAACCAGGCCTCGGATGTCCGCGCCTCCCGCCACCTTCGGCTTGACCGTCAGACCTTCGACGGCAATCCCCAATTGCGCTTTGCGCGAGGCCAAGTGTTGAAGGTTTTGCCGAGGCCCATGCGACTCCACAAATTGAAACGAGACCGGAGCCTCAAGCCGTTGCTCATCAAGATTCGTGCTCAGCACTTGAAGCAGTTTCTCGCCGATTTCATAGGCCCCTCCGCCAGGCGAGCCGCTGGAGATACCGATGACCTGCGTGGAGGTCAACTCATGGTACATTCCATAGACCAGCACGAGTGCCACGAGGATCGCGGCCACTGCCGGGATGATGCGCCATGGCTGCCACGTCATAAGACACTCCTTACCTTCCTATTTGCCACCACGCCACTATTGAGGACTCAATGTTCGACTTGACGAGACGAGACACTACCCGTCCATTGTCCGTAAATCAACGGGCACGACATCAACTGCGCTCTTTCTTGCCAAAAAAAGGTTACGAAACCAAGAGTCTCAACCAATTGGGCCAACGATAGACCAACGCGGGGCAGATAGGATTAGAGTAAATGTAGGTCACATTCAGTCACGCAGTAATCGTATTGGATGATAAGCTGATGCACGATCATGCGATTTACTTTTGATCACTCTCTCCTTCACCTTCTCACCTCGCTGTCATCTCTAACCGTTGGAAGAACTGCCGATGGATTTGGCATTTGAATGGATCTCTACATACGGATATGTGGCGATTTTCGGTCTGTTGCTCCTAGGCATTGTCGGACTTCCCGTGCCCGACGAAGCGCTTCTGACGTTTGTCGGATACTTAAGCTTTAAGGGAGACCTTCACGTGGGAGCGGCGTTATTAGCGGCTGTGCTCGGCACAACGGGTGGGATCACGATCAGTTATGGATTGGGTCGATTCATCGGACTGCGAGTACTGACGCAAGCCACGTCTCTCCTTCATCTCCACCCCGATGGTGTGCACCATACCCAGATCTGGATTCAACGCTGGGGCCCGTATGCCCTTCCGCTCGCCTACTTCATTCCCGGCGTCCGTCATGTCGCAGCCTTGCTGACTGGCGCCTCTGGTCTGTCCCTGCCCACATTTGCAAGATTTGCGTATTCCGGTGCATTGCTCTGGTGCGGGACGTTCATTGCGATTGGATATGGATTTGGAGCCGAATGGAGCCGGTTGTCCCCGGTCATGCAGCGCACCATTGTAATCGTGGTGCTCCTCGCCTGCACGGGGATCGCGGTCCTCCTTCTGGTCCTCCGGCGGCACAGACAACCCAAGTCATAAGACGGCCTCTCGCCTCATGAGCCGCTCAGATCGCGCCGCCGCATATCCGAGCATCCGTATCGCCGTCTTTCAGACATTGCAAAGATGTCCATCGGTCATGCTGGCACCCGTGAATACGACCATCGTATAGTGCTCTGGCGCCTCATTCGATATTCGCTAGAGAGGGTGAACAGATATTGTTCGCTCCGTCGGATTCTGCTCCAGTGAGAATCCGCTGAATAAGCGGGAGGAGCGAGTGCCCTTTTACATCTTGCGAGTAATTCGCTAATGCCCGATCGAACGCCTGCGTCATTCCAATAGCCTCAAGGAGGGTAGGCACGAGGTCAACGATCGAGGCCGTGCAGATAGAGGAAAGCGACGTGCTGCCGGCATAACCGCCGACACGAAAGAGAATCGGCACGAGTGAGTCGGACGCATCTACATGACCATGGTGGGCATGGAAATGCCGATGGGTCCGTATATCCAACCCCTCAACCACGCGAGCATCTTCTTTATTGAGATAGGTCAACTTCTTCGACCGGTCCGCGAGGAACACGAGATCAGGCGCACTTAACGGATCCGTGGTGAGCCGCGATGCCAGTCCATGTAATCGGCGAACGGCCAGCGGATATTGAGGACTATTGAAGAGACTGTCCTCAACTTCGACGGCCGGCAACAGAGTGATGCCGGATCCGTCGTACTGGTACGGGATCAGAACGTAGCGCGTGCCTGTATTATAAAAGACGGCTTGGGGACCGACCTCGTTCTTGTGTAACGTGAGAAGAAGGTGCTCGAGAATCGGCTTAAGTTCCATTGTGTAGTCGGGCCGTTGATCCCATGGAGCGTCCGCCGGTTTGACATGGAGTCCCAGGGCCCCGCCATTCA
>DATEPO010000365.1:0-3726 GCA_035273145.1 Nitrospiraceae bacterium | reverse complement strand
CACGGAGAATATGTTTGTAGGAGGAGATAAGAAAGCCGGCCGTGCCGCAGGCCGGGTCGAGAATGGATTCATTCTTCTTCGAATCGATGATCTGAACGATGAAATCAATAATGTGGCGCGGGGTGCGAAACTGGCCGGCGTCACCTTGAGAGCCGAGGACGGACAGCAGATATTCGAAGGCGTCGCCGAGGCGCTCGGAGTGGTCATAGATGAATTCGTCGATAATCTTGAGGAAGGACTTGAGCGTTTCAGGATCGCGATAGGGCAGGTAGGCGTTTTTGAAGATGTCGCGAAAGAGCAGAGGGATGCCTGGATTCTCCGGCATCTTCGTGATGCCTTCAGCATACAGGCTCAGTAAATCATGACCGCCGAGACCGGAACGCATGAGCTTGGCCCAGCCATAGCGAGCAAATTCCTTGGTGAAAAATTTGCGCTTGCCGCCGAGTTGCTCCGCCTCGGCGTCCATGTCGTCCATGAACTTGTAGATGAGCGCGATGGTGATCTGCTCGACCTGTGATTTGGGGTCCGGGACTTTGCCGACGAGAATGTCACGGGCGGTATCGATGCGGCGTTTAGTGTCAGTGTCGAGCACGTGTTCCTTTAGGCGACGAATTGGTTCAGGGAGACGTAATCTTTGATGTATTCAGGGATGAGCGTGCGGTATTTCTCCGGGACCGCTTTGAAGTCACGGGTCGAAAAGGTGGCATTGGTCGCCAGATCGGTGAAATGCTTCATTTCGATGATGTGGCGGATTTGGTCGCTGGTGACGTAGGCTTTGAAATAATTCTTGATCGCGGGGATGGCCTCGGCTTCTTGCGGTGTGTAATCGGCGACGAACTTGGCGAATTCCTCTTCGAGCAATTCATCCTTCGATTTGAAGTGCGGAATGAGGCCGAAGATTTTTTCGAGGATCTCGCGCAACGTGAGACGGCGGTCCACGGCGGCGGCCCTGCGGAGCTTGTCGAGCGTGTAAAAGTCATTGGGCTTGTCGAAGACTTCGCGGTTCACATAGTCGATGACGCGATCCCATTGCCCGGCCTCGATGCTGGCGGCGATGAAGTCGTGCTTGCGGACGGTGTCTTCAAACTTCTCGTAGAACATGCGGTCGATCTTCATGCCCCCGTAGCCGACGGTTTCTTCCTTGATCGTGGAGAGGATGTCCACTCCAAGGTACGTGTAGATTCCGCCGGTGATCACCGGCCCGACTTCTGCATCATCTCCGCTTTGGCCTTTCGGTTTGGGGAGCTTGATGACCTGATCGTAGTTATATTCTTCTTCAAAATATTCACAGTTGGCGAAGAAATCAAAGAGCTTATATGACGTCTTGCGAGGTTCCTTAACCGTTTCTTTCAGTCCGTCGTCAAGAAGCTGTTCGAGGAAGTTGTGCTTTCGGGTTCCGCGGCCTTTGATCTGGATGAATTCCGTGGGCGAAAAAATGGGGCGGAAGAGACCAAGATTGAGGATGTCGGGACAATCATACCCGGTGGTCATCATGCCGACGGTGACGCACACTCGTGCTTTGCTGGTCTTATAGGAAGGGAGAAAGTTGGCTGAGCCGAGCAGGTTGTTGTTGGTGAAATTGATGGTGAACTGCTGCGCGTCGGGAATCTGGGACGTGACCTGAACGGCGAAGTCGGACTGATATTTGCCGGGAAACATTTTGTCTGCCATGAGATTCAGGGTCTGGGCGAGCTTGGCCGCATGATGTTGGCTGACGGCAAAGATAATGGATTTGCCGATCTCCCCGCTGATGGGATCGCGGAGAGCATTTTCTAGGAACGTCTTACAGAAAAGCTGATTTGTGGCATCTGAGAAAAAGCGCTTTTCGAATTCACGTTGCTTGTAAGTTTCTTTCTGGTCCTCCCCTTCCTCATCCTTGAACTGGACGGTGAAACCACTCTCGGAGAGGAGTTTAGCGGTAATCTCGCTGCGCGCATCTACTACGGTGGGATTGATCAGGAAGCCGTCTCTCACCCCATCGAGCAACGAATAGCGAAACGTCGGCTGGCCATTCTCGCAACCGAATGTTCGGTACGTGTCGAGTAAAAGACGGCGCTCAAGCTCGCGCGGGTCCTTGCTAGCAGGCGAAGCGCTGTCGAACTTCTTGAGATAGTCACGCGGCGTGGCAGTGAGGCCAAGCTTGTATCCGATGAAATAGTTAAACACGGCGCGGGCATTGCCGCCGATGGAGCGGTGTGCTTCGTCGGAGATGACGAGGTCGAAATCAGTGGGTGAGAAGAGCTGCTGATATTTATTGTTAAAGAGCAGAGATTGCACGGTGGTGACGACGATTTCGGCACGACGCCAGTCGTCGCGGTTCTCCTTGTAAATAACCGTCTTGTAATCATTCGCAAGAACCTTGGTGAACGCTTTCTTCGCCTGGTCTTCAAGTTCCAGCCGGTCCACGAGAAAGAGAACACGCTGCGCATTGCCGGTTCGGAGGAACAGTTTGATGACAGCGGCAGAGGTGAGAGTCTTTCCCGTGCCGGTGGCCATTTCGAACAGGAATCGATCATGCTCTTTTTTGACGGCGGTCTGAAGTGCCGAGATGGCTTTTTTCTGGTATGACCGAAGAAAGCGGAGTCCGTTGGTATCGATGAAGCCCGGCCGTTCGGATTCGTTTATCCAAGCCGCTTCAGAGGCGTAGCCGGGGCGCTGTGTAAGAACGATGTAGTCGTCGCCGACAGTTTCCGCAATGAGGCGCGTAGGGTTGGGAACGGTTTTCTGGTACCCCTTGATGGAATCAGGCGTGGGAAAAGCGGTGATGACAGAAGGATTGCCTCGTTCGAGATCCCAGAAGTAATGAAGGTTGCCATTGGAAAGCATGACAAAACGGCAATTCTGTGCGCGCGCATATGTCCGGGCCTGCTCTTTACCCACGAGCGGATTTTTGTCTTCGGCCTTCGCTTCAAGAACAATGAAGGGAAAGCCTTTCTCGTTGAGAAGAAGAAAGTCGATAAAGCCCTTCGTGGCCTTTTCAAAGTTGTCGCCAAGCGCCTCGAGTTCTTGCGGCTTCAGCGTGACGCTAGGTTCGAGCTGTATGTTGGCAGGCGCGCTGCCCTCGGCGAAGAAGCGCCAGCCTGCAGCTTCGAGCAGCTTATTGATCTTGATGCGGGCAGCCGCTTCTTTCATCGGTTGATTTGTTAATCCAAGGAACTTTGGACCAGTGCTGGCGTAAGGGAAATAGGGGAGCAGTGTATCGAAGATGGGCTTCCAAAGCTACTGGACGAAGGTAGGCCCTTCGCGCGGATTCAGGATGGCGCTGCAGCGGTGTCGAGGAGCATCGTTGCCCTGGATGGAAGCATGTGTGTGCAAGACCTTATTTGCCTATGGTCCCTTGACCAGTGCATCGTAGAATTTGGGATCTGCCGTGACCATTCTGCCGTCAATCACCTCTGCTAAGGCGAGATACAGACAATCATACAAACTTCGGAGGGTGTCGAGCGCGAGCGCATACGCCGGACGGAAGAGACGCATGTCGGGGTGTTGCTGGATGGGAATGTGTTTCAGGTCTTTGAAAATAAGCTTCGTTTCTTCCTGTGTAAGCTCACCTCTGCGAATTTTCTTGAGCAGGACATTTCCCAACTCCAACATGACGAAGGCGGGGGCGTGGAGTTGGTGATTCGAATGCTGAAGACGCAATGCCGCCGCCGAGTGGGTTTCGGGCAAGAACCATTTGATTGCGACACTCGCATCCACCACATAACGGCTCACCGATCACGATCC
>DATEPO010000364.1:0-2407 GCA_035273145.1 Nitrospiraceae bacterium | reverse complement strand
ATTCGGCTAACTCTATACGCGCGTCCCAGCGCGTGCGCTCCCGCGAACCGCGCCCAAACAGAAATACCGGCGCTTTTGCGTCGGCAATGGCATCCAGCGCGGCATTTATATCCTCCAGCGAGGCTGCTTGGCCGTTCTTAGGCAGATATCGGCCCGCAGCTGGAATGTTCAATTCCGTGGTGAGGCGTTCTTCCTGTAAGCCTGCGTCGAGACAGATATACACGGGTGCCTTCGGCGCAGAGCAGGTGAGCTGGTATCCTCTGAGGAACGCCTCGACGACGCCCTCAACGGAGCGTGGCTCATCGTCCCATTTAATATAGTTGCGCAGCAGTGCACCCTGATCCTTACAGGTATGTATCCAATCGATCCACGGCCGCCGTTTTTCCGGCGCGACCGGACCGGTCGCACCGATGACCAGCATCGGAACGCGGTCACAGAATGCATTGAAGACGCCCATCAGGCCGTGCATCAAGCCGACGTTCGAATGCAATACGGCGGCCATCGGTTTGTCGGTCGCTTTTGCGTAGCCATGCGCGATCGCAACAACATGATCTTCGTGAAGACACATGATCATGTGTGGAGATTGATTGCCCAGATAATTGACTAGACTGTCGTGAAAGCCGCGATAGCTCGCGCCGGGGTTGAGCGCCACGAAAGGAATGTCGAGCTTCCGCAGCATTTCGGCAGCAACGTCGCTCTTCCAACCAATCGGAACATCGGCCGGAATATCTGGACGATCAATGTCATTTAATTTGATATTTCTCACGTCAATGCTCCCATCGCCTCGCCGCAGCCGGTTCTCAGCCGTGATCTGTGTTTACGGAAGGAGGCAGCCTGTCAGGCACACGTATTCCGAAGTTGATCGCCCCATTTCTCGCGTACAGCAGCGAGGTCGGAAGACGATAACGCCGACGCGGGCGAGAACTTATCCTTCCAAGCGAATGGCATGCAGGCGTTGATAATCATTTTGGAATGCGAAGTTATGCCTCTTGCTCGGTCGTCGGGGGCGATGCGCGGATCCAGCGCCGAGCTCCAGGCCTGGCGGATAATATCGACCGATTCAGATGGCTCGCTCCGAGTGGTGACCGCCCACATCACATCGGCAAGGTTCGAGGGATCCACATCGTCGTCGACGACCACAACAACTCTGCCCATGTAGCTATGAGCTGCTGCGATCAGCGCAGCCCTCTTGGCATGCCCGTCATAGCGCTGTCGCAAGGCGACCACCGTCATCAGCTGCGAGACATGCTGCCAGGCACCCACGATGTCGCTCACGCCGGCAGCTTCTAAATTGTTCCAGATGCTTGCTGCGCGAAACGGCAGTCCAAAATGAAAACGTGGAGGCTTCATCGGAGGCGAGCCGAGCAGTATGGGCTCGTCGCGGTAATGGACGGCAAGCACGTCCATGACTGGGGCTGGACGCGCTTCGCTGGCGTAGTATCCGGTGAATTCGCCGAATGGGCCTTCCGGCAATGAAGTCTGCGGGAAAGGCAATAATTCGCCTTCCAAGATGATTTCGGCCTTGGCGGGAAGTGGAATTCCGGTCATTGGGCCGTTGTAGATTTCAATCGGCCGGTTTTTTATCGCGCCGGCGAAGGCATATTCGGAATGGCCCTCCGGAAGATATTCGAACCCCGCAATAAACAGCGCAGGATCTTCGCCATTGACTACCGCTACTGGGCAGCTTTTTCCCGCATCCCAATACTTCTTTGCGATGATGGCGCCATGCCGGCCCATATGATCGAATTGGATAGTCACGCGGCTAGGACCGTGAACTTGAACGCGGTAAATCGACGCATTGATCCATCCCGTATCTGGATCACGCATCACCACTAGACTGCCGGACCCGATGTAGGGGCCGCCGTCTTTTTGATGCCAGTGTGGAATGGGAAATTTGACAAGATTGACGTCGCCGCCCCGGTCGCTGTTGGCGAGGAAGGCTGCATGCGAAACGACGACCGGATCCACTGGCTTCAAGGCGGTTCTGCGATTCATCCACCCTTTCAACGCATCCAGGGGCCGTAGGCCCGGATCAAGCCCGAGAGCCAGTGCTGCCCGTGCTGGGCTCGTGGTCGCATTCGTGAAAATACGGAATCCGCGCGAATAGCCCTTGAGAGCATCGAACACCAGTGCTGGACATTCCGGCATGCCGGCCGCCAGTTCCGTCACCGCGCCTACTTCGAGATGAGGATCAGCTCCGTCGACGTAGCGGACCGCACCCATGCGGTCCGCCCGGTCGATGAATTCGCGGAGGTCGTCGTACGCAGCTGTTTCCAAAGCTTCAATCCCGAGTTTGTGCGGAATCCGGTCAGCCACCGACCGGCGGCAGGTTCAATGCCGCATCTACCAGACTGGTCCCGCGCTTGAAGTCATAGAAGCGCGACATGTTCATTTTGATCACGTACGA
>DATEPO010000363.1:0-4788 GCA_035273145.1 Nitrospiraceae bacterium | reverse complement strand
GCTGTACATTCATGCGTACCGGAATCTTGGTATTTTTTACGAAAATGCGGTCAATCGGGTGCTGCAAGATGTCGTCAAATCCTGTCGGCCTGTCTGGGCCGTCGTCACCGGTGAATTTACCGCTCGGGGCGGCCTCTGCAGCACTATCGAAGCGAAATATCCCTAGCTGCTTCGCAGGTTTCCACCGCTCAACATCCCCGTACAGCCTTATCAACCGCGCGCCATAAGAGGGGCGAACCTCTGACTGGCTACCCGCTTTCTTGACATAATTCAAAGACCTTCTACCTTTTGTAATGATGCCTCCATCCCCGATCAATCAGCATCTCGAAAAAGAGAACTGTCCCGCCCGCTGAGGACATTATGAGAAAACTTCTTGTCTTTATCTTACTCCCGTGCGGTCTCGCCTGGTGGTTCTGGAGTCGCACGCTCGAGCCTGCAAAAGTTGTCCACGCACAATTGGAGGCCATCGGTCAGCATGATTATCAGAAAGCCTATGCCTACCTCTCTGCAGAGACAAAGGCACGCCTTTCTGTCGAATCGTTTCAAGAGATGGTGCAGAAGAGTCCGATCGTCGCCAACAATTACACGAGTGAATTCCTTTCGCGAACGATGGACCACGATAGGGCAACCTTTTCAGGCAATGTCCGAAGCTTCAACAGCGAAAAAGTAACTGTGACCTATGTTTTGATGAAGGAAGGAGACCACTGGGTCATTCAAGAGTTCCACTTCTAGCATCTACGTATCGCCAGTCCTCAAAAATAACTTCCGGATCATCGCATGGCGACAAAGCGATCCCGTTCAACAAGCATTTGATCGCGTGTGACTCATTTTCTGCTTCCATCTTGTTTTCGCAATCCTCCTCGCGTAGGCTGACCGCCTCATTTGTACACGGTCTGCCTTATGGCCACCTACGCGATCGGTGATGTTCAAGGCTGTTTCTCCGCACTGGAGAGACTGATCCATCAACTGCAGTTCGATCCCATCAAAGATCGGCTCTGGTTTGTAGGCGATCTGGTGAACCGGGGCCCTAATTCCGTCGCTGTCCTGCGGTATATCAAAAATCTCGGCGGGTCGGCTATCACCGTGCTGGGCAATCACGATCTGCACCTCTTAGCTGTAGCAGCCGGCAGTGTTCCGATACGCGAGAAAGATACCGTTCAGGATGTACTGACCGCTCCCGATCGGGACGACCTGCTTGAATGGGTACGACATCAGCCCCTGCTCTACAGAGAAGGTGATTTCCTCATGATCCACGCTGGACTCTTACCCGAGTGGAGCGCGGGTGATGCCGGTCTCTATGCGCAAGAAGTACATACCATGTTGCGGTCGACCAACTACCGAACGTTTTTGGCGGCTCTCTACGATGACAAGCGCGCGCGTCAGTGGTCGAGTAGTATAACCGGCATGGACCGGTCAGTGGTGATTGCAAAAATTCTGACGCGGTTGCGAATCTGTACGGGGGACGGCAAAATAGATCTCTCGTTCAAGCGTCCGCCGGAGCAGGCACCTAGCGGGTATCTGCCATGGTTTCAGGTTCCGAGCCGCCACAGTACGGATGTCACCGTTGTCTTCGGACACTGGGCCGCGTTAGGACTGCAGATGCAGGATAATGTGATCGGGCTCGACAGTGGATGTGTGTGGGGCAGACAGCTCACGGCAGTCCGATTGGACGATCGGCATGTGTTTCAAGTCTCATGCGAGTGAACTTAAGGTACAGGACTTGGCACACTTTTCGATATTACGTAGGTCAACCCCACAGTGATCAGTGCGCCAATGATCGCCATGGTCATATCTTTTTGCGCATCCCATATGTCTCCTTGCGTGCCGAGATAGGCATCACCGAGTTCCGGGCTGACGAGTTGAGCGACCCAAGATTCGATCACTTCGAATAACCCACTGACCGAGATGACGGCAATGGTAGCCATGAGCAGCGCCCATCCCTTTCGCGCCTTCGCCGCCCGCAGGAAGACGTCATACGCCGGATAAGCCAACAACAGTCCGAAGGCGAAATGCACAATCCGATCGAAATGGTTTCGGCTGAGATTGAAGGTATCCTTCATCCAGAACCCGAACGGCACCTTTGCATACGTATAATGCGCGCCGACAGCATGCAGGATCATGAACAGCGTGATCAAGACATAGGAAAGATCGGAAAAAGCAAATCGGCGGTAGGTGAGGATTAAGGCCGCCACCGTGCTGACGGCCAACAGATTCTCTAAGAGCCAATCGTGGCGATCGACCGGGGAGACGGCCAAGATTACCCACACGACCAGATAGAAAGCCAATAGCGACTGTGGGAGCCGATGCCGACCCGATTCCCTTTCATACGGCGCCGTGGCAGCCGTGGTCAGCGTCATGATGGTTCTTCAAGCGATGGTGATGAATCCGAGATGACGGAAACCGATCGCTCTAAGAGCTTTCGATTCACCACGATCAACGCGACGCAGAGCAGTGATCCGTAGAGCGCGGCCGTCATATCCTTTTGGGCATCCCACACATCACCCTGCGATCCCAAAAACGTCAGACCGAGGTCTGGTTTAAACGTGCGAGCGGCCCACGATTCGAGAATTTCCCAAAATCCGCTCAAGCCGAGTATGGTCATGACCGGGAGGTAGTAGATCAGCCATCCACGAGCGCGCGCAAACAGACGGAACCATTCCTCCAAGGGATAGGTCAGTAAGAATCCGAAACTGAAGTGCACAATCCGATCGAAATGATTCCGATCGAAGTGGAGCGCCTGCTGCAACCACCCGCCAAACGGAACTAGCGCATAAGTGTAATGCACGCCAATCGTATGCAACGTCAGGAAGATCGTAATCAAAACATAGGAGCCGGTCGACAGAGGGAACAGCCGATGCGCCATGGTCAGAACCATCACAAGCATCACGGGTAGAATGTTGGCCGCCATCCAGAATTCCCGATTCGCCGGAGCAATCGCCATCGCGATTGAAAAGGCGATGTACCAGAGAAGCAAACCGGTCAAGACAAGCTTGCGGTAAGTCATCACAAATCTCCTCGTAAGGATCTATGTTGCCCGAAACCTCAGATAGATCAGCTAGCCCGGATTATTCATGGATGCCGTCGCGAAGCGGCTGAGACCGAAGGCCGCCGGGACTTCTCGCAAGGGCACGACGCACTGAATAAAGCGCGTCACGTTTGGGCGAGATGGTGAGCCGGCCGTTTCTCTATACCGTGAGCTCTTGCGGTCCGTCGAGGAGACCGAACGAGAAAAGGCCGCCGGGCGAGAGGATCGGCCGCTGAAGTAGCGTTCATGAATAATCCGGGCTAGTGGTAACTTTCGCTGTCGGAAGGAAATTTCCCGTGTTTCACTTCTTCTTGGTAGCGGCGAAGCGCTTGCAGCGCGTCTGCTTTGAGATGACCGTACGGCTTCACAAACTTCGGGACAAATTCATCGAAGAGCCCCAAGAGATCATACAGTACCAGGACCTGGCCGTCACAGTCCGAGCCGGCTCCGATGCCAATCGTCGGGATCGTCAGCGATTGCGTGACCGTCCTGGCCAGAGACGCGGGAATCGCTTCCAGGACGATCGCGAATGCGCCAGCCGTCTGAAGCGCCTTCGCCTCCGTCACCAACACATCGGCTGTCTCCCGCTCCTTGGCCTGAACTTTGTATCCGCCATAGCAATTGAGGGACTGCGGCATCATCCCCAGATGCCCCATGACCGGAATACCGAAGCGCGTCATCGCCTCCACCCGGTCTCGCACCGCCGCGCCACCTTCCAGCTTGACGGCGGCCGCGCCGGCTTGGAGCAATCGTCCCGCATTCCGCACCGCTTCTTCCACACTGACCTGATAGGAGAGAAAGGGCAGATCTGCAATGATCAAGGCTCTTTGTGCGACGCCCGCCACCAGTTTGGTATGGTACAGCATGTCCTCCATCGTGACCGACAGCGTATCCTTCTTGCCCTGTACCACCACCCCGAGAGAATCCCCGACCAAGATGACTTCGATCCCAGCCTCTTCGATGATGCGGGTAAAGAGCGCATCATAGGCCGTGACCACGACAATTTTTTCCCCATCTTGCTTGCGTCGTTGAAACTCAGGAACCGTCATGATCTATCCGAGTTCCGCTTTGGTGAGGATTTCAGGCAGTCGCTCGATCGCTTTAATGGCCATAATATGCACACCATCGCAATACGGTCGGATGGCTTTTATCGTACGCACGGCAATCTCCACACCGGCGTCGAGCGCATGCTTCTCCCCGGCTTGCCTCAATTCCTCGATCATCTCGGGAGGAACGGAAATGCCGGGAATGTTCGCATTCATGAACTCAGCCATCTTGGCTGAGCGCAGCAGGAGCACACCGGGCAGCACCTTGACCTTGAACGGACGAACGGCCTGCATGAACGAGCCGAACTGCTCGGGATGATAAATCGCCTGCGTCTGAAAGAATTGTGCGCCGGCTCTGACTTTTGTTTCGAATTTCGCCAGCATCGGTGCAAGTGGATCGGCTTCCGGTGTGACGGCCGCGCCAATCATATACTCCGTCGATCCATCCAGCTTATTGCCGGCGAGGTCCCGACCGTTATTCAGGCCCTGCACCAGCTGCATGACTTGCACCGAATCCAAGTCATACACCGGCTTCGCGTCCTTGTGATCGCCGACCGTGGGATAGTCGCCGGTGAGGCAGAGAATATTTCGAATGCCGAGCAGATGAGCCCCCAATAAATCCGATTGGATGCCGAGACGGTTGCGATCGCGACACGTCATTTGCATCACGGGGTCGTGCCCCATCTCATACAGGATACGCGAGATGGACAACGAGCT
>DATEPO010000362.1:0-22900 GCA_035273145.1 Nitrospiraceae bacterium | reverse complement strand
AACCAGGGAGGCAATGTGCGAATGGATATTCAATGGCATGTTAGCTATGGATGGGATAGGACCCAAGAATCTTCATGAACAGGCATCGGCCCTTGATCTCTTCCAGGGCCTTCTTGACTCGATCTTCATCGACATGCCCTTCAATGTCCACGAAAAAAATGTATTCCCATGCCTTGCGTCTGGAGGGACGTGATTCGATCTTCGTCAGGTTGATGCCATTCGAGGCAAAGGGCCGCAACAGATCGTACAGCGCTCCGACCTTGTCTTTGACCGATAACATCACGGATGTCTTATCTTTGCCCGTCCGCTCAGGCGGTTTCTGGGACAGCACCAAGAATCGGGTGAAATTATTGACATTGTCCTCGATCCGCGATCGGACGACTTTCAGACCATACAATTCACCTGCCAGCTCCGACGCGATTGCGGCGACCGTCGAATCATTGGCGCACAGTTCGGCCGCGCGCGCCGTGCTGGGCACTTCCGCTACCGAGATCTTCGGCACATTCGTTTCAAGCCAATTGCGGCATTGCGCAATCGCATGGGGATGAGAGTAAATTGTTTTGATGTCCTCCATGCGTCCCGTTTTGGACAGGAGATGGTGGGAAACTTCCTGCAGCACCTCCCCATAAATGACAAGATTAGAGTCAATGAACATATCCAGGGTATGGTTGACCACCCCTTCCGTTGAATTTTCGATCGGGACGATTCCGAAATGCGCGCGGTCGCGTTCGACCTCGTTGAACACTTCCTTGATGCTGGTGACGGGGAGATACTGCGCCGAATTTCCGAATTTCTGTAGACATGCCAGATGCGTGAACGTTGCTCGTGGGCCGAGGTAGGCGACCTTCTGGGGTCCTTCCAGTGACAGAGAGGCGGACATGATTTCGCGGTAAACGGACCGGATTGCCTCATTGGGAAAGGGCCCTGTGTTCGCCTGCGTGAGGCGATCGATGATTTCAGCTTCGCGGCGCGGTGTGTGGAGATGGGCGTTCGCCTCGGCGCTCTTTTTTAATTTGCCGATTTCAACGACGTTCTTGGAGCGCTCATTGAGCAGTCGCAAGAGGTCGTCATCGAGCTGATCGATGGCCTTCCGAAAGGACGCGATATCTTTTTGATCATCCATATACTGACGAGCCTCGTGAAGGCTGCGGTGTTGCTGGCCGCCGCATCAGCCGCACAGTGATAGAAGGAAGTACGATCATACAGAAAAGTGCGGGAGAATTTCAAGGATATCAAAGGGATTTGTGCGTTCAGGATGAGAATGCCCGCGCAAGGGACGCGATGGGTCTCTTTAGGCCTAGGACAGCAAATCCTTCATTTTTCCGAAGTGTTCAAAGGCGAGGCGAGTCGCGTGCCGCCCGCGTGCGGTACGCTCGAGGTATCCGGATTGAATGAGAAATGGCTCATAGACATCTTCCAACGTCGTCTTTTCTTCGTTGACGGCGGCCGCCAGCGATTCGACCCCGACCGGTCCACCCCTAAATTTTTCGAGGATGGCCAAGAGAATCTTGCGATCCATGTCATCAAAACCGGCTGAATCGATGCCGAGCCATTCAAGCGCGTCGTGCGCCACGTCGCGGGTAATATGGCCGTGCGCTTTGATCTGGGCAAAGTCACGCGCACGCTTGATCAAGCGATTGACGATTCGCGGAGTTCCACGTGCGCGATGCGCGATCTCCGACGCGCCCTCATGATCGATCGGCACACCCAGCAAGCCGGCCGATCGTGTCACGATAATTTCGAGTTCTGTCGGCGAATAGAACTCGAGGCGATGGACCAGCCCGAATCGTTCCCGGAGCGGCGAGGTGAGTGCGCCGGCTCGTGTCGTCGCGCCGATGAGTGTAAAGCGCGGGAGGTCTAATTTGATGGTGCGCGTGGACGGGCCTTGCCCGATGACCAAGTCGAGCTGGTAGTCTTCCATGGCCGGGTAGAGGGCTTCTTCCACCGATCCGGGAAGCCGGTGAATTTCGTCGATAAACAGCACGTCGCCTTCCTGAAGATTGGTCAGAATAGCGGCCAAGTCACCGGCATGCGCCAGGACCAGGCCGGATGTCGAGCGGATCGATACGCCCATTTCGCGGGCAATGATATGCGCGATGGTTGTCTTCCCCAATCCGGGTGGACCATAAAATATGGCGTGGTCCAAGGCTTCGCCACGTCGTTTGGCCGCTTCAATGCAGATTCGCAACGATTCCTTCATCCGCGTCTGACCGACGTATTCCCTCAGGGTGTGCGGACGTAACGTCGTATCCAGTCCATGCTCTTCGTCTGCTAATTGGCCGTTCACGATACGCTCGGTCACGTTTAACCAGGGGATCCGGTATTATCGGTAATCGAATACGCTTCGTCGGCTCATTCGCTTTTCTTTTCTGGAGACGGGCGAAACTTCGGTGGCGGAGGAATGGCACCTTGCCCTGGAGCCACGGTAGACCCACAGTTTGGAGGACAGGTAATCCCGCCTTGGCTGGGATCGGGCATATTGTTCTGCATCTTGTCGAGTTGGCATTGTGCCATACGACCGCCGTCTGTGTTGCCGCAACGGGCCGGGCTCGAGGAGCTGCCGACTTGCCGATATCCGTCCGGACAGGAGCCGCATACGGAGAGTATATTCGCACCCAATGGCACACACTGCACGACTGTCGGATCGCCATCTTTGCAAATCTTTGGGTCGGTTGTGACACCGGTTGTCGCATACCCGTCGGGACAGGCCCCGCAGGTCATTCTGGTGCTCTTTGGTTCGTTGCCTTCTTCAGCAAAGAGTGCGGTTGAGAAGCAGACGAGCAGCATCGCTCCGGCCAAGATGCCGGCCACACTCCAGCCATACCCCAGCTTGGGCGAATACAGATATCGATTCTCTGGTCCGGTCATGCGTGTCCTCATGAACGACTACCCCCTAGCCAATTCCTTCAGTGTCTCACGAATCAGGTCCTTGAGCGGAATCGGGCTGGATTGAGATTGAATGATCCGCTTGATGATGTCTTTTGCTTCTTGCGCGCGGTACCCGAGATTGACGAGGGCAGAAAGCGCATCCTCGTGTAAACGCGACGACGGGTCCTCGGTTCCGTGTACCGTCGTCGACGGCATGGCATGCAGCCGCTCCACTTTATCCTTCAGTTCCAGAACAATGCGCCCGGCTGATTTTTTCCCGATGCCCGGCACGGTGGCCAGCTTCTCCATGTCACCGGCCTGAATGGCAGAAATCAGATCCGTCACGCTTAATGTGGAGAGGACGCTGAGCGCCAGTTTGGGACCAATACCCGAAATTCCGGTCAAGAGAACAAACGCGACCTTCTCTGTGGTCGTCAAAAAGCCGAACAACTGAATCGCGTCTTCGCGAAGATGCGTATGGACACGCAGGGAGGCCGACTGATCGATATCCGGAAGAGAGTAGAACGTGCTGAGTGGAATAAACACTTCGTAGCCGACGCCTTGGACGTCAAGGGTAATTTGGGAGGGGGACTTAAAGGCCAGCCGGCCGGTCAGCGCGGCGATCATCTGATAAGCAGGGCTGTGTGCTGAGTGCTACGTGCTGAGTGGGGGATACTTAAGATGCACACCTCTTGACGTTCAGCGTTCATCGCCGGGTTCGCTACCCCGCCGCGGCAGCGACTTTTTCCATGATCTCTTCGGGAATATCGAAGTTGGCATTCACCTTTTGCACATCGTCGTGCTCGTCGAGAATTTCCATGAGCCGTAACATTTGCTCAGCGGGCTTTTCCTCCAGCCGAATATAAGTCTGTGGAACGTACGTCACCTCGGCGACAGCCGTCTCAATCTTGGCGTCGCTCAAGGCCTTTTTGACGGACTCGAAGTCGTGTGGGGCCGTGATAATTTCAAAGGTCTTCTCATCGCTCTTCACATCTTCAGCGCCGGCTTCCAGTGTCAACGACAGGAGTTGATCTTCATCGACTTTTCCCTTATCGACGGTCAGCAAGCCCTTTTTGTGAAATTGCCAGGCGACGGATCCCGCCTCCGCCATATTGCCGCCATTTTTGGTAAGAATATTTCGGATCTCTGCGACGGTCCGGTTACGGTTATCTGAGGTGATTTCCAGCAAGACGGCGGTTCCTCCAGGTCCATACCCTTCCAGAGAAAACTCTTCATACGTCACACCCGGCAATTCCCCGGTGCCACGCATCACCGCTTTCTTCAGCGTATCGCCCGGCATATTGGCATCTTTCGCCTTGGCAATCGCGAGACGCAAACGAGGATTGCCGTCTGGGTCACCGCCTGTACGAGCCGCAATAGTCAGCTCGCGAATGAGGCGGGTAAAGACCTTCCCCCGCTTCGCGTCCACAGAAGCTTTATGCCGTTTAACGGTAGCCCAATGGCTGTGGCCACCCATACTTCCTCCTTACGGTGCTGAAAAGCCCTCCAGCCGCGTTCTCAGTCGCGAGCTTCGCTTCAGCGTACCGCAAGGATACGCCTCGCAAATCTCTGCTCCCTGCAGCCTTGCCGGCAGACCTTTTTGAACAGTCTGCCATACAAAAGCATCGTTTTATTTTAATGGTGGTCTAACACACTCAGAAGAGAGGTGTCAATGAAGCGCCTGGAGAGGGCGAGGAGGTTGCTGAAAGACCCTCGCAGTGCGAGCGGCATCGGCGATGCTCCACATTGCAATTGCCGCGAGCGGCAGCATCCGTAATATAAAGCTGCCCACATTGATCGGGTTTCCTTGAGCGCCCAAGAAGGCGCTTTGAAGCAGGGTCATTGTTTCGGACGTCACGCCGAGACCGGCATCGACGATCAGTGTGGCAACGAAGAAGCCGGCTCCTTTGGCCCACTGACGATTGTAAAATTGCCCGAGTCCAGGCAGCACGGCGGATAAAAGGGCCGCGAGCTTGGGAGAACGATCCGCCGGCATCTTCGTTTACTCAGAATAGATCAGCAGTTGAATGCCGATGAGGAGAATGAGCGCTGCCCAGGCCAACTTCCATGGCGAACGGTCGTCGGTGAAATCTGCTCCCTTCCAATCGGACAAGAACTTGGACGAGCCGGCGGTCACGGCCATAATACCCATGATGGCATGATGCAGCGCAATCTTGTGGGCCATGGGATTCTCGCCGTGACTATGAAGAAATAACGAGAGCCCGCCGACAATGGCAAAGGCCGGCAGTGGAAATTTCCACCAACGCCCCGTCAATTGCTCCGTTCTGCGCAGCCATTCGATGAGACCGATAAGCAACGCGAGTAACCCGAACCATTTGTGCTGAATGGTTTCCCATTCACCGGTGAAAAAAGCCTGCGAAAATGTCGATCCGAATGGCCACCCTTCGTGATCGCTCCAGATCAATAGAAATACACCGACCGAGACCATAAAAACCGGCAGAAGTAAGCGGGTCCAGGCCAGTATCGAGGCAGCAACCCCATAATGAACTTCGCTGAGCCCGATCAGAATGATAAACACTCCAGCCAAGTGGTGGTTGAAGTTTGAATAGGCTTTGCCTTCAGGGGAACCTTCCCAATGATTGGTAGGATCAACGGCATTGTGATGATGAGATGTCCCATGGTCATGAGCAGTGGCGTGTTCACGATCATCGTGAGGATAGGCGGGGATCGCCCAGAACAGGATGGCGAGGGCGAGAGGACCAATGCTTTTGATCCACCATCGCTCGATCAATTTCATGGAGTGTCCTACGAGCATGAAAAAGCCCACCCGGCGTTATACCGGATGGGCCAGTCCGTGAGCAAGAAGTCCTTGCACTACATGAATTTCATAAACTTGTCTTTTGCGTCATCCATGACTTCAGCGGTAATCGTCGTGGCGCCTCGCTCTTTGGCAAGCCGTTCGATCTCGCGGCGCGCCATGGGTTGGATGAAATCCGGGATGTTTTCCAATCGCTTTTCAGCCTCCGGCGTCCAGGCCACTCCATTCGAGTCATTCTTTGAGTCGTCCATCACTTGCAGGTTGATGGTCTTAAATCCATGCTTCCTCGCATACGCTTCGACACTGCTTTGGACCATGGGTTTCACGAACGAAGGCAATCGCTCAAGTCTTTCTTTGGCATCGGCTGTCCAAGTGAAGTCGGGCACGGCGCCAGACGCGGGCTTACCGCCGGAGGTTAATCCCATTTCCGCCACCATGGCTGAGAATGGGCAACCGCTGCCTGACTTTTCGCCCTCTTTGGCCTGATTGGGAGAGGTCTTTACTGCGCCGCTGGCCGCAGCTACCGGCTGTCCGCCCTGCATTTTTTCATTCAAATAGGCCGCCATTTGTCCGGAACCTGCAAGCGCTTCATCCTTTAGCGTGCCACGCGTCATTTCGAACGGTTCGGCTGCGACGGTGCGTCCGCCGAGTTTCACGCCCAGTGAGCTGACCATCTGTGTTTCGCCGGGATTGGTCACCATGGAGAACTTCGCCCCGCATGAGGGGCATCCAAAAAAGACGCCGAGCGATCCTTCGGCCGGCTTCTCCACTTTTTCGAAACCCATGTACGTTTCGCAATTGAGGCAAACGAATTTCATGACGGCTCCTTAATCCAGCAATCCTGCCTACAGTTTTTCGGCCAGGACTTTCTTATAATCTAACAGCGACTGAATCCGTCCCGCAATCTCTTGAAAGCGCTGAATCGTCGGATACTGATCATCTAACAGCGGCGCGCCCTTATCGAAGGTCCGTGCCAGAGTTCGGTCGAACGGGATGCGACCGAGGAGCGGCACGTTGAGCGCATCACACAGGGCCTCGGTATCGCCTTCGAAGAGGTCGTGTTCGGCTCCGCAGGAGGGGCAGCGGTACTTGCTCATATTCTCGATCATGCCCAGCACGCGGATGCCCATGTCTCTCGCATAGGTGACAGACTTCTGCACGACATCGGAAGCGACTTCGGATGGCGTCGTGACAACGATGGCGCCGGCCAAATCCGGGATAAAGCCTGCGATCACGGGTGGTTTGTCGGCAGCGGCGCCCGGCGGCAAATCGGTCAGCAAATAGTCAAGCTCGCCCCACATGACGTCCGCCAGAAATTCCCGGATGACGTTCATCTCCATTAGCCCAAGCCAGACGGGGCTGACATCCATCGGACCTTTCCAACGAACCGGCGACGCTGGATCGAGAAAGAAATCCATGGAGGCCACTTTAATTCCCAGCGGCCCGACCGGTGGGATCGCCCCATCCGGAGTCATCGTCAACGATTGACCGGTCATTCCCAGCATTCGCGGTACACAGGGACCGTTGAGATCGACATCCAATAAGCACACTTTAGCGCCCTGACGCGCAAAGGCCAGGGCGAGATTCACCGTGGTCATGCTCTTGCCGACGCCGCCTTTACCGCTCATCACGACCAGTTTGTGTTGAACGCCGGCCATGCGCGCTTGCACCTGCCGCATCTGCTCGGTGATTTGCTGGACCACCTTGGCATCGTCGGAGTAGTTTAATTTACCGAGTATTGTTTTCAGGTCTTTCTCTACAGCCATAAGTCGCTCACGGTAGCACAGCGGTTTTTAAGGAGTCAATTGCGGGCACGCTCTCGGTCATCAGCGTTCAGCCGTCAGCTTTAGCGAAGCCCAGATCACGTCTTTTCTTTCATTGTCTCAGGCCGAAGACTGAGAGCTGACGGCTGATCGCTCTTTCATATTGAGTACTGGAAGGTGGGTTTGGCTCCAATGGCCCGAGCCAACACGCCTTTGCATTTCAGTTCTTCGATGATTTGCTGAGCGGCTTCATCGAAGTTTTTCGGGCCGGTGAAATGCAAGTCGGTGTTCGGTGGCGCTTCTTCATCTGACTTCGTCATGTGTACCGAGATCACGGGGGTCGGGTGAACCAGCGTGCGAATGGATTGAGCAGCCTCGTGGCCGGGTAGTGCAAACGGATTAGTGGTCGAGATCAGAATGAGTCCCGTGTCAACCAGGAGGTGCGCGACCTCCCCGTATCGGCGGACCATTTCTTGAGCGTGGGCCGTATCGGTTTCCGAGAGATCGGCGTCGAGCCCTCGACGGAGATTCTCGGCATCGAGCAAATAGGCGTGGCGGCCTTCGGCGACCAGCATGGCTTCCAGCTTACGCGCTAAGAATGATTTTCCGGTATGCCGGCCGCCGGTGAACAAAATAATCGCAGACCGATGGCCGTAGTGTTGCGCGCGGACTTCCGCACCGACTTCACCCTGAACCCATGCGAAATCACGTCGGCGCGCCTCATTTCGTAAGACTTCCTGCTCGTCATGGACCAGTTCCGTAATGATGCCTCCACCGGCAATATCGTAATCATCCACGATGACAAACCGGCCGGTGGTTTCGAATGTGCGGGACAGATCGAAGGCAATCGGCGTCTTGGCGCGCACGGTGAGCTCGGCGACTTGATTTTTTTCCACGGTCTCACCCCCCTGGAGATGATCGAGGGCGGCCGTATCGACAATTCTGTGAATGGCGACGATTTCGCATCCGACTTCGCGCGTGCCGAGGCGCAGCAGATACTTTTTCCTGCGTTCCAATGGACGGCGGCCCAGCCAAAATATGTTGGCGCGAAAGGCGGTGGAAACCAGCGGAAGATCGTCCTGCCGGGAGGCAATTTCACCGCGCTCGACAAAGATTTGCTCGTCCAGCGTGACACCGACGGACTGGCCGGCGTGGGCCTCGGTGGGTGACGGTTCGATATTAAACGCTTCGATCGTCTTGACGTTCGCGCTCTTGTTGGAGGGCGAAAAGACGAGACGATCGCCGACTTTGAGACGGCCTGCCGCAATCCGGCCGGCAATGATCCGTCGCGCGTCGAATTTGTAAACATCCTGGACGGGAAACCGCAGGGAAAGTTCAGCGCGTATGGATTCCTTTGTGAACTGACCCAGCGTATCCAAGACCGTCGACCCTCGATACCAGGGCATGTGCGTGCTGCGCGTGACAATATTGTCGCCGAGTTTGGCGCTCACCGGGATAATACATTCGGGCGTGACCTTGAATTGGCCGAGGAACTCCCGATATTCCTTTTCGATCCCATCGAACACATCCTGTCGGTAGCCGACCAGGTCCATCTTATTCACAATGACGGCGACCTGTTTGACACCTAACATGGAGAGCAGATACCCGTGTTTTTTGGATTGTTCTTTGACGCCTTCAAGCGCGTCGATCAATAAGAGGGCGGCCTCGGCCCGCGCCGCGCCCGACACCATATTCTTCAAAAATTCTTTGTGGCCAGGCGCATCGATAATGATGTACTGCCGCCCGTTCCACATGAAAAACGTTCGCGCCGTATCGATCGTAATGCCTTGCTCCTGCTCTTCAAGAAACGCGTCGAACAGAAACGCATATTCGAATTCTTTGCCTTGTTGCCGGCAGATCGCCTGCACCTTCTCCAACTTGCCGTCCGGCAACGATCCGGAATCGGCATAGAGCCGGCCCAACAAAGTGGACTTCCCATGATCGACGTGCCCGACGATCACAATGTTCATCGTCTCCGATGGCTTGGTATGAATTGTTTCCATGCTCACATTCCGTTTATCGCAGCTTATGCAGCATGCTCACAAATATTGTCAGCGAGGCCGCGGGGGGCGAAGACTGGGAGCGTACCGAGAGGTACGTTGAGTGGTCTGAGCGACTGAGAACGAAGCTGACGGCGTTTTTTAGCATGCTGCCCTACATGTAGCCGTCTTTGCGGAGCAACTCCATCCCTCTTCCCTCGTCCTGCGCGCGGCCCGCCCGCTCTGCCACCGTCGTATGGCGCAGCTCATCGATGATATCGTCCACCGTCTTGGCAGTAGACTTGATGGGAAAGGTGCACGGCGCACAACCCAGGCTGCGATACCGCGTGCCGTCGCCTTGATCGAGATAGAGATCGATAAATGGAATGTTCTCGAATTTGATGTATTCCCAGATATTGATCTCGGTCCAGTCCAGCAGCGGGTGGACGCGGATATGCGTGCCTTGAGGGAAGGTCGTTTTAAACTGATCCCACAGCTCGGGTGGCTGATCGCGAAAATCCCAGTCGCCGTGCTTGTCCCGGGGAGAAAAATAACGCTCTTTGGCCCGCGTGCCTTCTTCGTCTGCACGAACGCCCAAGATAACGCCCGTATAGCCTTTATCTTCGATCAAATTCTTGAGACCCTGCGTTTTCAGAGCCGTGCAACAGGTCACGCGCCCCATCGAGGGATTCATCCCGGCGGCCAACGCTTCTTTATTTTGCCCGACGACTAAATTTAGCCGCCACTCTCGCGCGAGCCGGTCGCGGTATTCGATCATGGCCGGTATCTTATAGCTCGTATCGACATGTAGCAGAGGAAACGGGACATGGCCGAAGAAGGCCTTCCGCGCCAACCACAGCAGCACCGTGGAGTCTTTTCCCATGGACCACAGCATGGCGAGATGATCGAAGTGCTTGTAGGCTTCACGAAGGATATAGACGCTCTGGTCTTCCAGTTGACGAAGATGCTTCACGCGGCAGATTCCTTTTTAGTGGTTGGAGAGGACTTCGTCAGCTCGCCTAACTTCGTCGCCGCGGCGCCTGAGTCGATCATCTGCTGAGCGATCGGCACGGCGGCTGAAATTGATGAGGTGATGCCGGCCGCATAGAGCAGCAGGGCGGCATTTTCCACGACCCAGTCGCGGTGTGGGCCGCGAACGTCGTTCGTGAGGATTCGTCGTAGCAATGTGGCTTCCTGTTGGACTTGCCCGGGAGGAAAGCCGGCCATGTCTCGAAAAGAGCCAGTGGAAAGACCGATGTCGCGAGGCTGAAGCGTCAAGGGCATGATTCGCTCCTCTTTAACGTCCAGCAGTCGGGTGGCCGAAGCGATGGAGAGTTCCGGATCGCCTTCGACTCCGCGCAGTACTATGACGCGCCGACTGCCCAACATGTTCAAGGCTTCGGCCGTCTTCTCAAAATAGGGCGGATGGGTTACCCCGATAATCTGCACCGGCGCGCGGGCCGGATTCAGCATCTTGGCCACCGGATGAAAAAAGTTTCGCACGCCGAGCTCCTGCCGGAGTTGTAAGAACCCGGCCAGCGGCGGATGATAGAGCGCGATATCGAGATAGGCCAATCCTTTTGACGCGACCTCCTGCGTTACCTGATCGGGCGCGAAGTCGATGGGGATGCCGAGCGCCGCCAGAACGGACGCCATGCTGATTCGTTCAGGAATCCCTTCATGTCCGTGTATGAGCACCGCGACACCGGCTGCCGCCGCGATAATCGTCGATCCCGCCAAGGCGTGGAAGGTATCCTTTTTACCGGCATAGCTGGACACGTCGATCAGGGGTTTGCGCGTCGCAATCCGGAGCGGCGCTTTGTACTCACGGGCAGCCGACGTAAAGGCCGCCAGCTCGGAGACCGATTCCATCTTCACGCGCATGGCCAGGAGAAACGCGCCGACTTGCACGGGCGTGACCTGTCCTTCTATAAGCCGACGCGTCGCCTGCTTGGCCTCGTCCCATGTCAAGTCCTTCGAGGCTTTTGCGCCTTTGCCGATCTTGGCTATAAAATCTCGCATTCCAGAATCCATTTTTAGGATCAGTTGATCCGATGATTCAGAAAGTCGAATCAACAAATCACCAGATCACTAATCAACAAATCCTTCTTTAGAACGTCAGCACCTGATCTGCATTCGCCACGGCTTCCTTCCAAAATGCTTCGACGCGCTGGACTTCGTCCAATTCTGGAATCAATCGCTCCACCAAAATGTCGAAGTATTCGATGGAATCGCGGCAGACCGAAAACTTGGCATCGCCCTTCTCCTTGATCTCACGCAGAAGCAGCGGGAGATCATGCAGCTTGCGGTCTTTCCAAAGATTTCGTACTTTGACTTCTCGCCCGCGGTAGGCTTCGGTAAATGTCAGCTCTTGTACTTTATCGACGGTCAAGCGTGCGACGGCTTCATCCCTGAACAGGATACTGACCTGCGTACCGGACTCTGCCGCAATCCGAGCGAGCTGACACGCCTGCAAAATATTGTTATACGTGCCCCGAGTGACAATCATAGCTAGCTTCTTCAATGGATCCCTCTCTTTATCGTAGTGGCCAGCCAACAACGTTCCGCCATCAGTCTTGATTCGCAAACGCTCTCTTCTTGGCTCTTCCTATCTGGTTGAACACTTCTCAGCTTATTTATGCAATCCACATTCGGTCTTGCCGAAATTTTTCCACCGGCCGGCCCGAGAATCTTCCCCAGGCAGCACCGGTGCCGTGCAATGGGTGCAGCCGATGCTGGGATAATTGCGATCGTGGAGCGCATTGTACGGCACATCATGGAGGCGAAGGTAGGTCCAGACATCGTCAGTAGCCCACTTCGCCAGTGGATTGAACTTAATCAACCCGAACTTATGATCCCACTCCACCAAGCCGGCATTCGCCCTGGTCGGTCCCTGATCCCGCCGAATGCCCGTCACCCAGGCCGAATAGCCGCTGAGGATCTGCGCCAATGGCTGCACTTTGCGAAGAGTGCAACATTGGTCAGGCTGACGCAACCAGAGGGCGTCCCCATATTGCACGGCCTGTTGCTCCGGAGTAAACAGGGATTTGACCTGTATCACCTGCGCGGGAAGCAATCCATATTTTGCCACAATCCGGTCTCGGACTTCATACGTTTCCGGAAACAGAAAATCCGTGTCCAAATAAAAGAGCGGTGTTCTGGGATCGATCTTGTGAATCATATCGACGAGGGCGACATCTTCCGCGCCGAAACTGCACGCCAGGATGAGACGGCGTGGATACTCAGTGAGGGCATGGGCCAAGACGTCCCATGGCTGCTGAGTCTCCAATGAGTCGTTCAAGGCCTTGAGCGCCTCATCAGACGGTCTCGAGTTGGCTTCGCTCATGATCCCTCGACTTTTTCCACGAGAACCTTGAAGTGTGCCGCCTCGGGTTCCAACGGTTCTTGAATCAAAATCTTATGGCCGTCATTGCGCAGGCTCAGCGGCACGTTCTTGATCGGTTCCCCGGCATCCAACCAGACTTCCAATCGCTCGCCGGCATCCATCATTTCCAACTTGAGTTTGGTCTTCACATAATTCAACGGACATGCAACGCCCCGAAGATCGTAGACAGGCGCCCCCGCTGCTGCTGGGTTCGGCTCATCCTTTGCGGGAGGTGACTGTGGAATCTGTGATGGCCGTTCGGCCGACTCTTGCTCGGTTTTCAACTTGAGATCTTTCCCCATCTGTTCCGTCGCCACCCTGCACGCTTCGACGAACCCTCGTGCGAAGTTAATTTTGGCTTGCGCAAAATCCGGTGTTGTATCTTTCGGGCCAAGATCGTCAATCTGTGCGATAAGGTTGCGATAGGAGGCAGGGACGACAGTTCGGCCCGCGAAGCGACGCTCGAATTCAGATAAGGTTTCGGAATCGGTGGATGGATCTATCCCCTCGGTAACCAAGAGTGCTTTGGCCGCTGCGAGAACCGCTCGATAGGCCTTATTGACGGACACGGCATATTGATGTTTGTCCAGCAGGAGACGCCCCTGATACAGTTCTTGTTCCGCTTCGAGAATGCGATTGTCGATCATTTCGAGGGCGCCCCCGGCGCATTCGCCCGGGCCGAGATCTTCCATCACAAATTCGTCTTCACCTTCCCAATCGTAGTAATACGTCGGATCCTCTTCAAACGGGGGGACAATCGTGTACGGAATCAATTCTTCTTTCAGCTTGGCTTTTCCGCTTCGACTGAGGAAGGCGGGAAAGGCTTCACGCGATTGCCGCTCGCGACGATAGAGTTCCACCAGATGTGAGACCGCGGCAGGGACGTTTTTCGCAGGCAACTTCACCGTCATCTGGCCAATCTTGGCCGTGCCGTTCACCTGTCCGCCAAGGTGCAGTTCATAATGCGGGGCGATGTGCTCGGCAATGCGCTTGCCGACGCCATGGAGCCCAATTGTGGCGATATGGTGTTGCGCGCACGAATTGTGGCAGCCGCTGATCTTGACACTGGTCCCTGCTAAGTCGTCCGGGACCTGGCCGGGAGGAAACACTTCGGCCATGGCACGGGCTAATCCTTTAGACGACGTGATGCCGAGCCCGCACGTATCGGTGCCGGGGCAAGCAATGATGTCTTCAACCAATTCAGCTCCCGGAGCCGCAAGCCCATGGGCTGCCAACTCGGTGTACAAGGCTTCCAGTTGTGTCTCGGGAATCCAACGGAGGATCACATTCTGGTTAATCGTCGTTCTCAGATTGCCGTTGGAATAGGTCTCGGCCAAGTCCGCCACCACATTCATTTGCGGGGAGGTGATATCGCCCATCTGCAGCTTGATAATGGCCGCGGCATACCCGGGTTGGCGCTGTGCGACGGTATTGGTTCGTTTCCAAGCCTGGAATGGGGATTCGGGGTGCGGCTCGTGGCCATTTCCATTGTGAGGACCGTTGGTAGACAAAGTTTTGGCGGATGCCGGCATGAGTAAACGCGGCGGCTCATCCCGATGCTCAAGCAGGCGGATGGGTCCGGAGTCCGGTCGGGTGTGGCCCATGGCCACATACGCCTCTTCCCAACGGCGCTTGAACTCATCGAAGCCTAGTTTATCGATGACGAACTTCATCCGCGCCTTGTTGCGATTCTTCCGATTCCCCAAGGAATCGAATACCTTGATAACCGCTTCGATGGTGGGGATTAACTCGTCCATCGGGACAAATTCGCGAAGGACTTGAGCGATACGCGGCGTAGAGCCAAGACCTCCGCCGACCGCCATACGAAAACCGATCGCGCCGTCGTGTCGTTTGGCTGCCAAGAGACCGATGTCATGGATCGGGGTAAGTGCACAGTCATGGCGGCAGCCGGAGAATGCAATTTTGAACTTCCTCGGCAGGCTTTGGTTCAGCGGATTGCGCAGCAGATGGAGCGCCACGGTCTTGGCATAGGGCGTCACGTCGAACACTTCGCCTTGGCAGACCCCGGCCAAGTGGCACGCCGTGACGTTACGCACTGTATTCGCACACGCCTCGCGCGTGGTCAGATCGACTTCAGCCAGCTTGCGCATGATCGCCGGGACATCGTGCAACATGGCAAAATGCAATTGGATGTCCTGCCGGGTGGTGACATGGCCGACACCGGTCGTATATTGATCGGCAATCTCTGCGATACGCCGCAGTTGATTCGCGGTGAGACCGCCGAATGGAATCTTGATGCGCACCATTTGGACGCCCGGCTGGCGCTGGCCGTAAATGCCGTACTGCAAGCGAAACGGTTTAAACACATCGTTCGAGACGTCCCCGGCAGCAAGCCGCTGCACTTCGCCTTCGAAAGTTTCGATTTCTTCGAGAATCGCGGGTGGTATCGGTATTGTCTGGATCTCGCGTGTCGTGTAAGGAGCCGCCATAATAGTCTCCGTGATGGTCGGGTCAAATATGATACATCAAGGCCCGTTCCTGCTCGAGCCGCCGGTGGCGCTCCACCAAATCTTTGAGGGTGACCGCAGACAGTACGCCGAGTTCCGCTTGCCGGACCTGCGCCCAAATGTCGCAGATAAGCGAGTTGAAAGGCGTCCCCCCGGATACGCGTCGATGCAATGTTGTCGGCTGTTTTGGCGTTGTCAACGGCCCGTCTAGGGCCTCAACAATCTCTGCTAACGAAAGCTCGGATGGCGTTTTAGCCAAAACATACCCGCCTTGGGCTCCGCGAACGCTGTCGACCAAGCCGGCCTGTTTCATCGCGTGGAGCACCTGCTCCAGAAACCGAACGGGAATGCCTTGGCGGCGCGCAATGGCCTTGGACTGTATTGGGACATTACCGTTTTGAATGGCCAGATCAATTGATGCCATGATGCCGTATGTCGCCTTGAGAGAGACCCGCATTTATGAGTATTCCGATAGGAATAGCTTAAACAAGTACATACAGAATTTCCTTTTGCAATGTCAAGCCCGAGTGCTTTTTTATGCTTGACCACCTCTCATTGCTAATTGACACGGACTGGAGCTTGGTAGATAATCCCGCCCTTCTTCCTCGTGGTGCCTTCATGACAACTCGGCCAGCGCCCCTCAGCGTTCTCGTACTGACACACGACCACGATCTTCCGGCACAACTCAAACGTGAGCTTAAAGAGGCCACGTTGACGGTGGCGAAGGATTGCGAATCCATGCCTCGCGTCAAGCGCGTCTTTGATGCAGTCCTAATCGACGCGAAGCGAGGCGCGTTGACCGATTTAGCCGGCATTCAGCGGGCTGTGGATTCCCCACAGGCCGTCATCGTGGCGGCTCCTCGTGATGTCTTACGGCGAGCCTGTGAATTCCTCAAAGGGATGAAAGCGGTGAATGGGCGGAAGTACGATGGAGCGGATGCGTTATGCCTTGAAAGCTATTTGGAATCCAAGCTGGGGGAATTTGTCCGCGGCATGAAAAGCAGTTCGGGTCGGAATCTTCACCCGATGCTTATTTCGGCGGTGGAGCGACCGCTCATTACCTTCGCGCTCAAAGAAACAAATGGCAATCAGATCCAAGCTGCCCAGCTACTCGGGATGAACCGCAACACGCTGCGGAAAAAAATCGGCGAGCTCCGCATCCCTATCAAACGCGAAAAACCCGCCAAGGCCTAATCATCTCGGACCGTATTCCCTGCATTCTTGACAGTGCAGGAGAGGCTATATTAGCATGGCGGTTATATTTTTGGGCGCGTAGCTCAGGGGGAGAGCGCTACCTTGACACGGTAGAGGTCGACGGTTCAAGACCGTCCGCGCCTACCATCCCGCCTCGGGTATCCGACCACCTTAGCGGTGGTTGAGGCCTTCTCTTTTCCTGTGGGAAGCGCGGCGAAGAGATTCCGTGGCCGATGAAAGGCCACGGTGAGAATAATTGACGTAGATCACGATGGCGACCGGATCTCATCACATCGATATCACTCTGCCAAACGGCGATCACCGTCGTGTTCCTGCCGGCAGTCGCGTGGCCGACATTTTTAAAGACGATGAAAATGCTTCGGACATCCTGGCGGCAAAAGTGAACGGGGCACTGGTCGATCTCTCCGCGGCATTACAAGACAACGCCCTCGTCGAGCCCATCACCTTTGCGTCTCCTGAGGGAAAAGAAGTCTATCGGCACAGCAGCACTCATATCATGGCGCAGGCCGTCAAAGACGTGTTTCCGTCGGCGCAATTGACCATCGGCCCCGCACTTGAAGATACATTTTATTATGATTTTGCCTTTGAACGCCCATTCACTCCTGAGGATCTCGAAAAGATCGAAGCGCGTGCCCAAGAGATTATCAAAGCTGATCGCCCCTTCATCCGTCGAGAAATGCCTCGTGAAGAAGGCATGAAGTTCTTCCGTGGTCAGGGAGAGCACTATAAGGTCGAGATCATCGAGGGATTTCAAGATCCGACCGTGTCTCTGTATGAGCAAGGCAGCGGCTTTGTCGATCTCTGCCGCGGGCCCCACTTGCCAAGCACCGGGCGGGTGGGTGCAATGAAATTGCTCTCGACCGGCGGCGCCTATTGGCGCGGCGATGAACGCAATGCCATGCTGCAGCGTATTTACGGCACCTCCTTCCCGACACAAAAAGAACTCGACGCCTATCTCGCAAAACTCGAAGAGATCAAGCGGCGAGATCATCGGAAGCTCGGCAAGGAACTGGACCTAATCTCGATCCAGGACGATATCGGACCCGGTCTTGTCCTCTGGCATCCCAAAGGCGCGCTTGTGCGTCTGCTGATTGAAAACTTCTGGCGCGAACAGCATCTCCAGCACGGATATCAATTGGTCTATTCCCCGCATGTCGCTCGGCTCGATCTCTGGAAGACCAGCGGCCATGTCGACTATTACCGTGAAAATATGTTTGTGCCGATGAAAGTGGAAGCGAGCGAATATCAGCTCAAGCCGATGAACTGTCCCTTCCACATCATGATTTACAAATCGCACCTGCGCAGCTATCGGGATCTGCCTATTCGCTATGGTGAACTGGGCACGGTGTATCGGTATGAGCGAACGGGCGTGCTGCATGGCCTGTTGCGGGTGCGCGGCTTTACTCAGGACGATGCGCATCTGTTTTGCCGTCCCGACCAGATCGAATCCGAAGTGAGCCACGTGCTCGACTTTACGTTTTTCATGATGAAGACATTTGGCTTCTCCGATTTTGAGGTCTATCTGTCCACCCGCCCCGACAAGGCGGTCGGCTCGGAAGAACGATGGACGCAGGCCACGAGCGCGCTCGAAGCCGCCCTGAAGAACCGCGGCGTAGCCTATGAAATCGATCCCGGCGAAGGCGTCTTCTATGGTCCGAAGATCGATATCAAGATCAAGGATGTCTTGGGCCGATCCTGGCAGTGCTCCACTGTTCAGGTGGATTTCAATAATCCGGAGCGATTTGAGCTGGCCTATACCGGCGAAGACGGCAAGGCGCATCAGCCCATCATGATTCATCGAGCCCTCCTCGGGTCCATTGAACGATTTTTTGGTATCTTAGTGGAGCACTATGCGGGAGCCTTTCCAACTTGGCTGGCCCCCGTGCAAGTGCGCGTCTTGCCTATTACCGACAAACAACGACAGTACGCAGACAGCATCGTCGGCCGACTCCAATCGGTCGGCTACCGGACTGAGGCGGATGCTCGAAACGAGAAGATCGGATTGAAGATTCGAGAAGCAGAAAAAGCCAAGATCCCCTATATGCTCGTCGTCGGGGACCGTGAGATGGAAGCAGGCACCGTAGCCGTCCGCGGCCGGAGTGGGGCCAATCTCGGCACGTTGCCTGTTTCAGGCGTCATCGAGTTGCTCAAGAGCGACATTGCGAAGACAATCCCCACTATTCATTGATAACCGAGGAGGTGCCGTATCGTTCCTAAGCTGAGGGTGAATCGGGAAATCCGAGTTCGCGAAGTGCGTGCCATCGGTCCTGAAGGAGAACAGCTCGGCATTCTTCCCACGCCGGATGCATTCCGGAAGGCGCAAGAGCTGGGGTATGATCTCGTCGAGGTCGCGCCGACGTCTCAACCACCGGTATGCCGAATCATGGATTATGGCAAATACAAGTTCGACCTCAGCAAAAAGGAGCATCAGAGTCGACGGCACCAAAAATCCACCCAAGTCAAAGAGATCAAGCTGAGGCCGCGAACCGACAAGCATGATTTGCAGATCAAGGTCAGGCAGATTAAGGAGTTCCTCGCGGAAGGCAATAAGACCAAAGTCACCGTCACCTTCCGCGGCCGCGAAATGGCGAATCAAGAGTTGGGCCGCGCGGTCATGACGTCGGTTATGGAACAAGTCGCTGAGGCCGGGACGATCGAGTACCAGCCGCGCATGGAAGGCCGAAGCTTGATCATGATCGTCGCCCCTAAAAATTGACGGACAGAAAAAAGGAGCACTATGCCGAAATTAAAGACCCATAAAGGCGCAGCTAAACGATTCAAACGCACGGGAAGTGGAAAGCTGATGAGGAAGAAAGCTGGCCGACGCCATATCTTGACCAGCAAAGCCCGCGACCGCAAGCGACGATTGAAAGGCTCAGCCACGGTCGATGCCGGGTCCACTTATGCCATTGGCCGGATGTTGCCGTATAGCACGTAGCGCCAGGCACGAGGTTCTGGGCAATAGGCGAGAGGCAAGATCGTGTCTTCTAGCCCATCGCCTCTGGCCACTCGCCTCACGCTCCGTCGCAAGCGCTTGAGTTAACGAAGAAGCAATCATGGTGAAAGGAAGGTTGATATGCCACGCGTAAAAGGTGGTCCCAAGACGAGACAACGGCGAAAGAAACGGCTGAAGCTTGCGAAAGGTCAGTATGGAGGCAAGAGCCGGCTGTTTCGAAGCGCGACCGAATCGGTCGACAAGGGCCAGCAGTATGCTTATGTTGAACGAAAAAAGCGGAAGCGGAGTTTCCGAAACCTGTGGGTGGCACGCATCAATGCCGCCGTTCGGGCTCACGGATTGACCTATAGTCGCTTTATCAATGCCTTGAAGAAATCGAATATCGGTCTCGATCGAAAAGTGCTTTCCGATATGGCGATCAAGGATCCGGTGGGTTTTCAAAAGTTAGCGGAGATGGCGAAGGAGCTTGCGCCCGTCGCTGGATAATTGTCTTCGGTCCTGTCATTCGGCAGTTCGATCGAATGACAGGATTCCCCCCTCATGTGCCTTCGATGAGACGGTCGATCGCCAGTTCAAACACTACGGTCGGCATCGTCACCTGCCACTGCTCCAGCACTTCGGGATGGAGTTCGCCGATTACACCGATGGGCCGACCATCCACTGCAATCTGTCCGGCACGTCCGTCTAAGAATGACGGATGGTTGACAGGCTCCAGCGTGTAGGACACGTTTAAGTAATACAACAGCAGATCCAACGTCGAGTGGATTTCCGAGAAATTGGCCGCGGCATGGGCTGTGACCGCACCAAGAGAGAGGACCGTGCAGGAGCCGAGATCATGCGCGGCATCCGGAATCGCCACTTCACCCACCTCGAAGAGACGATGAGGATAGAAGCTGCGCGTCGAGACGAATTCAACACGCAACAGAGAGGGAATGATGGATTGCCGGAGCGTGCTGTAGGTCTGGGCCATCGCATTCTCGACCTCGACCACATTTCCCCAGGGCGTGCCCGACACTCGCATGCGATCCACCAATTCAAGCCGCGATGATAGGAGATTCGACATCATCTCCTGAAATCCAAACCCCACCATCAAATCCCGAATTCGATCCGATACCTGCTCTAACCGCGACACACCACCGACCGTAAACTCAGACGGCATGATGGGTGCAAATGAGCCGTAGCCTCGGCTGATGGCCACATCTTCGGCCACATCCACCGCATGCATTACATCGTTGCGATAAGGAGGCAGTGTGACCGAGACCTGACCCTGCGAGACGGTCGTCTCATAGCCATACGACACGAGAGCCGCGCGGATCTCCTCGGCATCCAAACTTTGTCCCAGGGCCGATTCGATGGACTTCATTGGAAGCGAGCGTGGCTTGGCAAAGTTATAGGGCGTGCGAACCGTCTGGCCGAACTCGGTTTCGTAGGGATATTCGATGTGTACCGTATCGATGGCCGCGCCGCGGTCGGCCAGATTGACCGCCATAATGTTCAACGTCAACAGGACCATCCGTAAGTCCGTGCCGGTCACTTCAACCAGAAGCTCCCGATCGCCGACGTGTATTTCCCCGAGCTCACGGCTATTGATAATCGGCGGCAGTGAGAGCACGTGCCCTTCCATGTCCAAAAGCAACGGCACACGATCGTGTCCCGTTAGGATCGAGCCATATTCCAATCCCTTCGGATGTACGGCCAGAATCTCTCGTGGTGTCATCTTTTCTTCAAAACCAAGCGGCGTAAATTTGACCTCGTCAGGCTTGACCAATGTATACGTAATTGGAAAGACGATGGCGGGAAGACGATACAGTCCAATGGAAACCGTCCGGCGCTTATGGCCGAAGATGTCGGCAAGTTTTTCCTGGACTTGAATGAGTTGCGCAAGCCCTGCAGCCGCCATGTCATAACCGACGGCCGTACAGGCGGCCACGTACGGCCGAATGTTTTGGAGGGATCGATCCACGATGAGACGACGGCTCGAACGAGTCTTGATGCCGAAAAAAGGATACCCGGACAGGGCGCCGGCAAGCTTCATGCGGATTTGCCGCGCGATACCCTCGCAGGACCACAGATCCGGTCGATTGCTATCCTGCAATTCGATGCGAAGCTCACCCGTTTCGGAATCCTGGTCCTTCAGCTCACCTTTGACCAGTTGAAGCCACGTTTCGATCTGTTCGTTGGTGATCTGACGATCATGCGCACGCGGCCCGAGCAGCCCATGGAAATCTTGTCGGTCGATCGAAATGGTCGGCATGTTAGAAGAGAGTGGTGTGTGCCAGGATTAGCATAAGATTCGCGTTACAACGGACTACGTGTGGTACGGATCAATTCCAAATCGGCGGAAAACAGGTCTCGAATATCGTGAATGCCCAGCGCGACCATGGCCATGCGATCTAATCCCAGCCCCCAGGCGATCACGGGCACATCGACGCCGAGCGGCACGGTGACTTCCGGGCGAAATAATCCCGCGCCGCCCAGTTCCATCCAACCCAGGCGAGGATGGCGAACATGTAGCTCCACCGATGGTTCCGTGAAGGGGAAATAGGCGGGAAGAAAACGGCTTTCCTTGGCCTGCGCCATTTCCCGTGCGAAGAGATCCAATAAGCCTAATAAGATTCTAAAATTGATGTCGGGTCCGATGACGATCCCTTCCACTTGGAAAAAATCGGGAGAATGGGTCGCATCGACCTGATCGTACCGAAAGCATCGCGCAATGGAAAAATATTTGCCCGGCACCAGTGGTGTGGAAGCCAGGGTTCGAGCAGACACGGCCGTCCCTTGACTGCGGAGCACAAGCCGCTTCGCCCGCTCGCGATCATAGGAATAGCCCCATCCGGCCGAACCCGTGTCTCCTCCGTTTTCATGAGCGGCCGCCACGCGATCGAGAAACGGATCGGGGGCGGTCCGCGCATACGATGGCTCCTTCACGAAATAGACGTCGTGGATCGCGCGGGCCGGGTGGAACTGCGGCATATAGAGGCTATCCATGTTCCAAAACTCGGTCTCAACCAAGGACCCACGCATTTCCTGAAAACCCATGCCGACCAATTTGTATTTCACTTGATCCAGAAACTCTCGGTACGGATGGCGTTTTCCGACCGCCGTGCGCGGCGGCCGTAGGCTGATGGAGTATTTCCTGAACCGCTTCGTTCGCCACGAGCCATCCTTCAATAATTCAGGTGTAAGCTGAGACACCTCTTCGGCGACGCCGTCTTTGAGCAACGATTGAATCGCCTCCCCCTCAGGCGTCAGCACATAGGCGCGGTCTGGCCGGTCGTCGAGACGAAACGGTTCGCGAGCGTTGCCCCGCTTGACCGCGTATTGCTTGATTACGTCGCGCATTGGCTCCGTGAAGGTCGACAAATCACGTGTGCCGCCGTGCAACTGCTGTAACAGCGTCCGCAATGACTCGGCCGTCCGGCTTACTGCCCCCGTTGCCTCCACGAATCCACCAGGGACGATGCGAACCGCTCCCTCCTTCTTGAGG
>DATEPO010000361.1:0-6602 GCA_035273145.1 Nitrospiraceae bacterium | reverse complement strand
GCTTACGAAGGTCTTGGACTACGGGATCGCACCCACAATCCTTCGATACTCGTCCTCTGTAAAGGCCTTCACGGTGTGTGTCCGCAAATTGCCTTGCGAACCCAGCCACAAGACGTATCCCGCTAGCGTCTCATCATTGGGCACGTCCACGATGGCCACCGAGTCGTACTTTCCCATAGTCATATAAAACGCTTTGAGTTCACCGCCGATGTCCTTCAGCTTCTTTCTCCCCATGTCGAGCCGTTTAGATGAGTCTTTCACGTTTCGGATTCCTTGTTCGGTCCATTGGGTGTGAATGAGATACGTTGCCATTGTCTCCTCCTTTTTCGTAGCCGTTCTATTTAATGAAGGCGTGAGTCCCCGGGGGCCACGTGTTTGCCTTTCGTCATCTCATTTATCGCACAGCACGCGAGAAGGTCAACACAGCTCCTCATCATTGTGACGGCTATGCAACGTAGATTCACGAACTGACGAGACCTGATACAACGCAGATAAGCCTTCGCTAATTGGGGGAGGCTAAAGCGCGCCTGACACAATCCAAGAAGTATTGCCGGTCGATTGGTTTTTCAAGATAAGCGTAGGCCCCTAGTTCCATGGCTTCATGGCCTAGATGACTATCACCGTGCGCGGTCATGAGGAGGAATGGAGTCTTGGGTTGCTCTTTCAACGCACGCTTCAGCAAATCCAAGCCATCCATACCAGGCATGCGAACGTCACTAATGATGGCGTCGTAGTGGTTCCGTTGGATGAGTGCCAGCGCTTCCGTGCCCGACGTTGCTGTATCGATGTTCAATTGTCCTAGATGGAAGGGCAGAAGATCCTGCAGGACGATCAAAAAATCTCGGTCGTCATCCACAAGCAACACGGACCGGTCTGTCGTGCTGGCCATCCAATACCTTACGATACTTGCCGGTTGATTGTGTGTCGGTAGGCGGAAATACAAGCCATTTGACAGTCCTACATGGCTTACGTTCGATGTGTACAGCTCTTCCTAGGATTTCTCGTTATTGACCATCGTAAACCGATGACACTCTGATCTAACTTCGCTATGCACAGTTCGGTGGCAAAGTTATGCAGAACGTACTGCCTTCACCTGGACGGCTCCTGACTGAGATACTCCCCTCGTGTAGTTCCACGAGGCTCTTTGCAATCGCGAGTCCCAGCCCGATGCCTTCATTGCGACCGGGGACGCCAGTACCGGTGTAAAACTTATCGAACACTTTGGGGATTTCCTCCTCGGATAGGCCCGGCCCCGTATCGCGGACGCGAATACGAACGGCTTCTCCAACGCTGTCCGAGTCGATGCTGACCGTCCCTCCGTTCGGGGTAAACTTGATCGCATTCTGTGCAATGTTCAGCACGGCTTGATAGATCTTATCTCGGTCGACCTTCAACGATGGCATCGCAGCGTTGGAGTCGGAAACCAGCCGAATGGATTTGTCTTGCGCCAACGGCTGAAGCGTTTTAAGAACGTCTCGGATTAACTCATCGACTAGTACGTTTGTTTTGTGTAATTGAAGGCGTCCCGCTTCAATGAGCGACAAGTCGAGCAGTTCATTGATGAGTCGTGTTAATCGGGTTGTATTCTCTTTAACCTGGCGTAAGTACTGTGCCTGGCGCTCATTGAGTGAACCGGTCACTCCATCCAGCATATTCTCAACGTAGCCAAGCGTCGAGGTCAGTGGGGTTCGAATTTCGTGCGATGCAATGGCGACAAATGCAGAACGGACCTTGTCCACCTCCTGGAGCTTTTCATTGACTGATCGCAACGCCTCCGTCCGCTCGCTCACACGCCGTTCGAGTGTTTGCGACCACTGATCCCGCTCTTCTTGCGCTTGCTTCCGCTCCGAGATATCCCGCAGAAAGGCGATAAATTCGACCGTTCCTGAGACGTTGAGCGGGATGACGGTGAGTTCGACTGGAAATTCACTGCCGTGCCGCGATCGACTTGTCATTTCGATCCGTCGCTTGAGAATCGTGCCCTGCCCGGTTTCTCGAAACCGCCGCAACCCCTCCTCATGGCGTTCTCGATAGTTCGGAGGAATAATGGTCTCGGTGAGCGTTCGCCCCATGACCTCCTCGCTCTCCCACCCAAACAGCTGCTTCGCACGAGGATTCCACCGAATGATCCGTCCTTCTGCGTCCGCGCCGATGACCGCATCCAACGCATTGTCCAGCGTGGCTTCGAGTCTGCGCTCACTCGCCTCTAGCATCGATTCCGAGGCTTGCCGGTGAACAAGAAACAGACAGGCGATTCCGATGAGTCCGAGGCCCAGGACCCTGTTGGCGACGGCGAACGACACCGGCATACCGGGCGGTGACCATGCCAATCCCAAGACGATCAATAGCGCGGACGTCAGAGTTACGAGTAGAATCGACGCTGGTGACAGCCAAAATGCGAATAAGATCGGAACGACATAGCCGACCCAGACAACAATCCCCAGTGGAACCCACATGTCGAGCAGGAACGTTGCGGTCAGGAGGATGATGATGATCGCGACGACGGTACGAGGTCGCGCTCTTAGGTGGGTATTCAAGCGATCGATAAGCCGGCCTTGCATGCCACCGCCGTTTCTAACGTTGATCGCCGTCCGACTAAGCGCCCCCTGATCCTTTTCTTGCATGCTCCCTCACTGCGTGTTCTAGAATCCCGAAGAATTGGTTCCATTCAAATGGTTTCCCCACGAAGCTGTGGACCCCGGCGTGGAGTGCCATGGCCGCCGTCTCCGCTTGAAGAAAGGCGCTCATGATCACGATCGGAACATCGTGAGCCGGAGAGCCCTCAGCTCGTCGTGCTGCCACCTGCTCCAGCACCTCGAATCCTGACAGGCGGGGAAGGTGCAGATCGAGAAGCATCAGGTCCGGACGAGTCCGTTCCAGTGCCTCTAGGGCCGACAGGCCGTCGTATGCCGTCACGATATCAAAGCCAAGCATTTCAAGTCGGTCGCGCAATGTCGTAGCGACATCGTGGTCGTCTTCAACAATGAGAACGGTCTTCTTCATGAGCCAGGCATACCCCGGTGGCTTCTGGACATAGCAAAACGGAACCACGCAAAGAGAATGCCAATGCCAGGCCACACGTTGAGCTGCCATTCCGCATCGGGGAGCCCGTTTCCAAGCCGGTAACGTCGGCAGCGCGTGGCAAGTCACAGGTGAGAAGTATCCATGTCGATAACACAGGTGACATTTAGATACAGAGAGGACCTCGTCGACCCTAAGCTGCTGGCATGATGACGAAGTTGAATCAGGCCTTCATTAGAATCTACGTCCTTTCAGCTAAGCCTGAATCGAAGTCGACCATTTCTTAGTTATCTTTCTTGATACTCATGCATCGAGGCTGACCCTGCAGTCGTTAGTCTTTCCATCATCATTGCTCGCGGCTGAAGCTGGAATGCTTCAGTTCAACATAGCTGGCACAGCACTTGTGTATACCAATCGACATCTAACATGTCCGAGGGACGCACGGCATGCCGCTGCTGTTCGTACTGTCCTGCTGACGGCTCTCGTCATATGGGAACTCCTCGGGTACCCAGGTCATTAACAAAGTTGAAACGGAGGGAATGATGGGGCTTCATAGTCATTCGTCTAGTGGGAATGAGGGTCGGATCTTGATCGTGGACGATGAGGCACAAGTGCGAAAACCGATCGGGCTGGCACTGCAGGCGGCCCACTATTCCGTTGTCGAAGCTGAGAACGGCGAGCAAGCCATTCAGCTCCTGCAGTCCGGAGATAACCCACTGCTTGTCGATACCATTCTGTGTGACATCCGTATGCCGAAGATCAATGGCACCGAGGCCATCCAGTATTTTCGCACCCAGTTTCCTTCCGTTCCCGTCGTCGTGTTGACGGGGTATCCTGATGTGGATTTAGCGGTGTCGCTGATGAAACAAGGGGTCGTGGACTATCTGGTCAAGCCGGTCGGGAAAGAGCAACTTTTAGACGTGATCAAGAAATCCGTCAGTCGTCATGTCGTCATGAAGGATCAATTTGCGACGTAACCGACCGGCAGAAACATGACATGGGAATCACCATCGGGAATGGAAGCTGACGCCTCAGCTCGAGTTCGGCCGGCTCCGCCGTGTGTCCTGATCGTCGATGATGATCCTGACATTCGTCAGGCACTCGGCGATATGCTGAAAGCCGAAGGCTATGGGATCCATGCGGCGGCGACCGGGAGTGAGGCCATTGCTCAGACAAGGCACGCGTTCTACGGCGCCGTCTTATTGGATATTGGACTGCCCGACTTGGATGGGCACGCGGTGCTGCGGTCCATGCGGGAGGTGGACCCCACGCTGCCGGTGATCGTTCTCACTGGTTATATCACCGAACAGAATACGATTGGCCCCTTGACGAAAGGAGCCATCGCCTATGTGACCAAACCGTATCGCCCCGCTGAGATCAAAGCGGTCGTCAGACGGGCAATCGAGATGCGGGCCCTCGCCTTAAAAGCCGAATCCGTCGAATTTGCTCTGAGCGAAAGTCAGGAACGGTTTCGCTCGGTCTTTCAATCCTCCTCGGACGGGATTGTGCTCACGGACGATCAGGGCACGATCGTGTCCTGGAACGAGAGTGCGGAACGCATGTTTGGCTATACCGAGGCCGAAATAGTCGGGAAGCCGGTATCTCGGCTGTTGCCGGGTCGGTACCAGACCCTGTTTCGAGATGGGCTTACACGGCTTCAATCGGGTAACGACGGGGTGCCGAATGGGCCGATTGAACTCTATGGACGCCGGAGAGACGGAATGGAGATTCCTGTGGAGGTGTCCGCCAGCACGTGGAACGCGGGCGGGCGTATGTTCTTTGGCGCCATCGTCCGTGACATCACGGCGCGCCGACGTTCGGAACAACGTCGGGCGGCACAGTATGCGGTGACCCGAGTGCTGGCGGAGTCAGCCACACTCGTCAAGGCGGCGCCGAAACTGCTGCAAACGATTTGTGAAAGTCTGAGTTGGGATATCGGATTGCTTTGGGGCGTCGATGAACGGACCGACAAGCTACGATGTCTCGATGTCTGGCACACGTCAGAGCTGCGACCGGAGGCCGTTCGCGCCTTTAGCTGGGAGCATCTATTCCCTCGCGGATCGGGATTGCCTGGACGCGTGTGGGCCAATGGAGATCCGCTGTGGGTGCAGGATGTGCAACAAGAGGGCAATTTCCCGCGTGCTCCCTTTGCAGTGTCTCTCGGCCTCCATGGTGCGCTGGCGTTTCCTGTCAAACTGCACGGCCATATCTTGGGGGTGTTGGAATGTTTCAGCCGTGACATCCGTCAACCGGACGACGATTTACTTCAAATGTTGGGTGCGATTGGCAGTCAGCTGGGACAGTTCATCGAACGTACACAGGCGCAGGCGGCCTTGGATAGAACCTATGCCAAGATGGAAGCCACCTTCTCGTCCATGCCGTGCGCGCTCATCATTGTTGATAGTGACCTACAGATCAGTTACGCCAATCCCACGGCGTCCCGATATTTCTCCTCTGGGAGCGAGGGCTGTTCTTTAACAGGCTGGTACCTCAACGATGTCTTCGGGGCCATGGCTTCGGAATCACGTTACATCATAGAAGATACCCGCGCGATGGCTAATGGTATCCACGCCCAACAAGAGCGAAGCATCGAGATCCGGAAGCGAACGTACCGATATCGTCCCTTTCCGGTAATAGAAGGTCCCCAGGAGCGAACGTCGGTGGGAATCGTACTGTGGGATACTACGGAGCA
Organism: Nitrospiraceae bacterium; assembly: GCA_035273145.1. Classification (GTDB taxonomy): domain Bacteria; phylum Nitrospirota; class Nitrospiria; order Nitrospirales; family Nitrospiraceae; genus JAICXS01. The sequence goes on along the minus strand of DATEPO010000361.1, from coordinate 889 downwards.
ACAACAGCTTCAGGACCAGCTCATCCAGGCAGAAAAGTTGGCGAGTCTTGGGACCCTCGTGTCCGGTATGGCGCATGAGGTCAATAACCCGATTCAGGGCATACTCAGCATGGCGGAAATTCTCGTCAAAGAACGCGACTACGAAAAAATCCAAGAATATGCTGAGGACATCGTCAGGTATTCTCAGCATGTGGGGGTCGTGGTGAAAGACTTTGCGTGCTATGCCAGGCCGGCGTCCACGGACCGAGAAGCCGAGCTTGACATGAATGAACGGCTCCGTGAGGCGTTAAAACTTGTCCAGCGCAGCGTACAATTCGGGCATGTCGAGGTGGTCACGAATTTTGGCGGTCTTCCATCCGTGCGAGGGCGTCGCTCAGAAATCGATCAAGTGTTCGTTAATCTGATCACGAATGCCGTCGATGCCATGCAGGGACGCGGGCGTTTGACGCTTCTCACTGAATTCATCAACGAACGTCTTGAGCTCCAGATCAGTGACACAGGCTGCGGCATCCCTCCCTCCCTCATCAGTAAGATCTTCGATCCGTTCATGACAACCAAAGATCCCGGCAAGGGAACGGGCTTAGGGTTGAGCATTGCCTATAAGATCGTGTCGAAATATGGCGGGCACATTAATGTTAAGAGCGAGGAAGGAAGAGGATCGACGTTTACCATTAGTTTTCCTGTTCAAGGAGACAGATCGAACGTGTGAACCTGCATAGCCATAGGGATGTCACATTCCGATAGTGTGTTGGCCCGAAGACGTCAGCGGCCCATGCGCCGGAGGTTTAGCACCATAGTTCTCGAGACGAAATTATTTTTCTTGGTCGGGTAGGCCTCGATACATCCATTTCGCTACACGTCGAGCAAACAACGGTAACAGAAAGATCAG
>DATEPO010000360.1:0-18434 GCA_035273145.1 Nitrospiraceae bacterium | reverse complement strand
TGGCTACGGGGCTCCGACTCGGTTGACATACAGGTCGGCCGCCGCCTCCATCGCGTGGTCTTAGTCACGATGAAGCCGGGCCCCTTCGGGCATGAGCAGCTTGCCGATCGGCACAGGCGCTCCTCTGGGATTACGAATCCTATGGCAAGCTTCCTCGCCATGTGCCTGCGCTCGATGTCGGTGCATTCACCGCGGAGGGCGTCTTATTTTCCGTCTCATCGGCTCGTGAGTTTTCGTCCTCACCGAATGGGTCGATGGCCGCAGCTATGACGACGACCTCGCGGACCTCGCACGCTCAGGACGATTGTCGGCTCGCGACCGACGGCGGCGGACATTTTCGAAGCGACCCATGAATGACAGAGCGAGAGGAGGCCGAGTCGGGATCGTTCGTGCTCCCCGAATGGCGTGAGTTCGTGTTTCGGCTACGTTCTTCTCTGGTCCTTTGCGCACACCGGATTGAACGCGATCTTGGCCGCCGACGCAGCATATATTGTGTTTTTCTTTAGAAGCCGGTAGAAAGAGAGGGCAGCCGAGTCGATTAGGATGTGAGAAAAATCAAAATTTAAAATTTCATTGATTTGACATAATAGATCTTATCCGACGTTGAGTATGAATCCAGTGTTAGCTGACTTATGGCAACGCCTCATCAAGGAAGTTCAGGTTACGTTGGCCGGAACCGGCGAAGCCGTTCTTTCTGTTTCCGAACGCGTAAACAGAAAGACGCAAATGTTACGGCTTCACTGGCAGGCAGCGACGCTTGCTCATCAGATGGAAAAAGTCTCTCGGACAGTCGGACACGCACTGTGCAATCTGGCCATTTCCCCTAGTGATCCTGACACCAGCTTGACCCGGACCCACGCCGACGCAAGCATGCGTCTATTAGAGAGCGCCACAGCCGTTCGATTATTGAAACAAGAATTGGCCCTCGTCGAAAGTTCAATCCGTGAATTAGAATCTGAAGTGTTACTTGAAGATCTTGTCAGGATCCAACGAGACCTTACGAATCGATCGGCCGGTCTCTCGCGTTTGATCGTTGCATCAGACTCCCCGGCCATTGGATTGTCCCTTGCCCAACTCAATCTGCCCGTGATGACTCACGCGGCAGCCCTCCTCCGAGGGCCGGCCCTCCTATCTCCCCCTGCTGAAGTACCCATCCGGGCCGGTGATATCGTGATCCTTCTTGGACCTCAAGCCGAGCTGCAACGGGCCGCGTTACATTTTATTCATCAGAGTCGTGGCGACTCGAGGAGGAAGGGAAATAATGCGTGAGTCGCAACCTTCCAGCCGAGAAGGAAACTGAGCTATGAAACGACAGGCCCACATCTCGCTCTTCCCATTCATTTGGATGGTGTTGATCACCATGGCTTCTCTTCCCTCCCTCTCAGCAAGCGCGGCGGGGGCGAGGCCGGACTCGGCTGGCATGCGAGTCATGGAGGAATTACAATCAGTGATCACGGACCTCGCTGAACGGGTAAAGCCGTCTGTAGTCAACGTGCTTCCTGCCTCGTCCACTCGCTCCGGCAATCCGCGTGAGCGGCTTCCTAATTCGCCGGGTTCGGGGTCCGGCGTGATCATTGATGGCGAGGGCCATATCATTACCAATAATCATGTGGTAGGCGACGCGACTGAAGTGGAAATCCGCCTATCCGACAAGACGAAATTTACGGCTCGTGTGATCGGAAAGGATCCGGATACCGATTTGGCCTTGCTGAAAATTACGACAGATCGAGCACTTCCCTATGCGCAACTTGGCGATTCCACGACCGTGAAGGTTGGACAGTGGGTTCTTGCAGTGGGAAATCCATTTGGGTTGGATCGGACCGTGACCTTAGGGGTTGTGAGTGGGATTGGTCGTGAAAATATGAATCTGTCCAAGTATGAAAATTTCATTCAGACCGATGCATCTATCAATCCCGGCAACTCCGGAGGGCCGCTATTCAATATCCATGGTGAAGTCATCGGCATCAATACCGCGATCATCAATTTTGCACAAGGCATCGGATTCGCCATCCCGTCCAATATGGCCAAGCAAGTCATGCAACAGCTCATGACGCGCGGAAAGGTCGTCAGAGCGTGGCTAGGCGTGGGCATCCAGCCCGTCACGAGTGAACTGGCCGGAAAGTTCGGCGTCAATGAGAATGAAGGTGTATTGGTCAATGAAGTGTTCGAGAGCGACCCGGCATTTCGAGCCGGTATTAAACCGGGCGATATCATCACCAAGGTAGATGGCAAAGTCGTCGACACGCCGAATAGCCTTTCGCGCCTGATCGCCGGCCTGGATCCAAGTGCGGCCGCCTCAATTGAAATCGTCCGAGACGGAAAGCGCCGCCTCATGTCCGTTCCCTTGATCGAGCGCAAGGAGAATGCCGTCCTCACCTCTATTCAACCGACCCGGGCAGAAGGGAAGCTCGGCATCGATGTGCAGGATCTCACTCCAGAACTGGCCGAGAAGTTCAAGCTGACAGAGACGAAAGGTGTGCTCGTCACGAAGGTGGATCGCGGTAGCGTGGCGATGGTGGAAGGTTTACGCGAAGGCGATCTCATCAAGGAGGTCAACCGGTCCGAGGTGACGTCCTCCAGTGAATTTTCTACCGCCGTCTCGAAAGCCAAGCGAGGGGAAACGGTGCTTCTTCGCGTGCTTCGAGAGAATCGCGCCTTTTATGTCGTCCTCAAGCCTGCCGACAAGTAGAGCTAGTGCGTTACCGCTTGCTTCATCGACTTCTGCTCTTCGATAACTCGTCCGGCTTGATCACGTGGAACTTCTTCATAATGCGAAAATTCCATCGTGTACGTTCCGCGTCCGCCGGTAATCGCGTTTAAAGACAGCGAGTATTTCAGCATTTCTGAAAGCGGGGCTTGAGCTTTAATAGTCTCTGACGTACCCTTCGCGGTCACCCCGACGATGCGACCGCGCCGTGAGTTCATATCTCCGATCACTCCGCCGACCACTTCATCCGGCACGCTCACCTCCACACTCATGATGGGTTCCAGCAGCACCGGATGGGCGGACTCCAAGGCCTTTCTAAATCCCATGGATGCGGCAATCTTAAACGACATTTCCGAGGAGTCCACCGTATGGTAAGACCCGTCGTAGACGGTCACGCGAATATCGACCACCGGGAACCCAGCCAGCATGCCTTCGTGTAAGGCCTCAATCACTCCCTTTTCGACGGCGGGGATGAAGTTGCGAGGGATGGCGCCGCCCACGACGTGATTGACGAATTCAAACCCCTTGCCGCGTGGAAGCGGATCGAGTTGCAGCCAGCAATCGCCAAATTGTCCGTGACCGCCGGTTTGCTTTTTATATTTTCCCTGGGCTTGGGCCATGTTTCGAATAGTTTCTTTATAGGGCACTTTTGGGGTATGAACGATGACTTCGGCGCCATACTTACGTCGTAGTTTTTCAAACGTCACATCCACATGCAATTGCCCCATGCCGCTGAGGATCATTTCTTTTGTTTCTTGATTCCGGACGAACTCCAAGGTTGGATCCTCTTCGACCAACTTATGAAGACCTAAACTGACCTTCTCGATGTCGGTTTTCGACTTCGGTTCCAAGGCGAATGACATGACCGGGCGAGTCAGTTGCAATCGGGGATACTGAATCGGATGGTGCTCATCACAGATCGTATCTCCGGTCTGGGTGTCTTTCAATTTTCCGATCGCGACAATATCACCGGCCATCGCCCGCTTGACCGGCGTGTATTTCTTGCCCAGGATTGAGAACAAATGTCCGCCTTTTTCTTTGACCTGCCGGCTGGTATTGTAGAACGAGGCATCGGCTTCCAGGGATCCCGATAGCACTCTCACATACGATAATCTACCGACGAACGGATCGATAATCGTCTTAAAAACAAACGCAGAAAATGGATCCGCCTCATCGGCTTGCCTGGCCACCGGCTCACCGCCAAGATTCCTCCCATTCAAAGGATGCTGTACCCTATGTTCACTGGGTGACGGAAGATACATGATGATCGCATCCAGCAGTGCCGCAACACCGACATTCTGAATGGCTGAACCACATAGGACAGGCATGCACTTGTTTGCCAGCGTGCCGAGTTTCAAGCCATCGAATACTTCGGACGTCGGGAGATCTCCTTCAGCCAAATATTTTTCCAGCAATCGATCGTCGATTTCCGCCACACCCTCGACTAGTCTCTTTCGCGCGTCCGTTGTGGGCGCTTCGAGATCGGCCGTCACGGTTCCTTGGTGAACTTTTGGGCTCTCTTTCGTTGATCGAAGGGAGACTCCCCGCGCAACATCAATGACGCCCTCTAATTCTCGTTCGGCGCCAAGCGGAATGGTGACCGGCAGCAAGGTTCGTTTCAGGACCTCTTGGCATTCTTTGAGTGTGGCGGCCCAATCGGTCCGTTCCTTATCGAGTTCATTGATCAGCAGCAGGCAAGGCAACTCCAGCTCATCAAGCACGGCCATCAGTGAGTCAAGTTCGGACCGCACGCCGGTGGAGGCTCCGATGACGATGACCGCCCCATCCACCGCTCGCAGGGCGACTTTGGCTTCACCAAGAAAGCTGGCGGCACCTGGTGTATCGACGAGGTTCAAGCCAGTTTCTTTCGAAGAGAAATGAGCGACGGTACTGCTGATCGAGACCTTGCGATGGATCTCTTCCGGTTCGAAATCTGAAATCGTATTGCCGTTGATGACCGATCCGATAGAAGGAATTACGCCGGCCGTGTAGAGGAGCGCATCCACCAAAGACGTTTTACCTGCTCCCGTTGAACCGATGAGTGCTACATTCCGGATGGGGTCGACTCGGGGCTCTTTCATAGCATCCCTCCTCGATAAAGTTGCCCTATCCTAGGCCTCGCAAAAAAGACTGTCAACGGGCATAAAAAGCCTTACTCGATACAGGGAGAGGAAACGGCATCGCTCATAGCTGAAAAGGTAATAAGTAGCGGCGAAGAAGCTTATGAACAGAGCCAGCCTTGATCGGCAAAGCTGACGTAGCGGGTATCCCCGATGATGAGATGATCCAGCACCTGAATGCCTAAGAGTTCACCCGCTGCGACAAGTCGTCGGGTCAGCTCGCGATCCTCCGTGCTCGGCTGAGGATCGCCACTGGGATGATTATGCAAGAAGATGACGGCCGCCGCCGCCTCGCGGATAGCCAAGCTGAACACTTCTCTTGGATGGACAATGCTGAGGGTCAGCGATCCCTCCGACACAGTGGCATCGCGAATGACCGTATGTTTCGCATCCAATAGAATGATCTTGAATAGTTCCCGTCGCAAATCTCGAAGCAACGGATAATAGTGCTTGAACAAATCGGCGCTGGAACCGATTCGCATCCCTGTAGAAAGCGGAGTCGATAAGACACGTTTGCCAAGCTCGATGGCAGCCCTGAGTTGAGCCGCTTTCGCCGGTCCCACGCCGGGCACCTGGCACAGCTCATCGATGCCACGATTCGCCAATCCTTGGAGACCGCCGAGTTGCTGCAGCAATTCCATCGCAACATGCACGGCCGAGGAGTCCCGCCGGCCCACGCGCAGGAGGATGGCCATCAATTGGGCATCGGACAGCGACTCCGGACCTTCTTTTAGGAGCCGTTCACGCGGTCGTTCGCTTTCGGGCCACTGGCGCATGCCGCCGCTGAGGATGTTTGGCTTCACATCATCCTTATCTTTTCCGTTCCGGACTGCTTGCCTCAGTGCCATGATGCGCGTGATGACTGGAATTGGCACTAGGTGACGTTTTTAGGTATTTTGGAGACCATCCGATTCGACATTTTACGTAAGCCATTTCGTAAGGCGTTGAAATTACGTAAGGGCAATTTTCGGCCTAAGAATTGCTATTTTTGTTCTCCAACGCAGTGATCCTTAACCGGGGGCCAAATCATGAAATGTCTACGATGCAAAGGGCTCATGACGCTGGAACGTTTTTCAGACTTCTTCCTGGTCTTCCATGCGTGGAAATGCATTAACTGTGGCGCCATTCTGGATCACACCATCTCCGTGAATCAGCAACGGAGTGCGTTGAAGCCCGAGATTGAGCCCGTCACGGCGCATTGAGTTATCGGTTCCGCTCGCCGTCGCTTCTCAAGCAGTTCGCGGCGAGCGGATAGGCCTTGTCCGGTGACCATAGGATAAGGCGAGATGCGTAGTATACCCAATCACTCGTCGACTCGTCAAAAGCCTCTTCCATAGTCCTTGATTCAGAACCTTGACCCTCTAAAAAATCGCATGTTACAGTCTGCCAACGGATTGCGGTGGACTGATGCGGGTGATTGCAGGATCGCATAAGGGACGGCGTTTGCTGTCTCCCACAACGAATGATATTCGACCTACTTCGGGGCGCGTCAAAGAGGCGCTCTTTTCCATTCTGGGAAGCCAAATCACTGGCGCGACCCTGCTCGATTTATTCGCCGGGACCGGCGCAATTGGAATTGAAGCGCTGAGTCGAGGGGCGGCGAGCGCCATCTTTGTGGAGGCGCACCCTGCCTCGCTAAAGCTTCTGAAGACCAACCTCGATCAATGCGGGCTCTCAGAAAATACCGGGGTTTATCCCGGTGAGTCGCGTGCGTTTCTTCAGTATGCGGCACGCAACAGATTAGCATTTGATATCATCTTCGCCGACCCGCCGTACCGAGATGACAGCACTAGCACACTGTTGCCATTGCTGGGACAGAGTGCTATGATTCTCCCGCACACGGTCGTGATTCTCGAGCATCCCACCAAACACCAGATCCCGCCACAGGTTGGTCGATTGAACCGAGTCCGTCAATATCGATACGGGGATACTTCTCTCTCTCTGTTTCGGCTAGCCGATGAAAAGGTATCTCGCTCATGAAGATCGGGGTCTATCCCGGAACCTTCGATCCAATTACGAATGGCCATACCGACCTCATTACGCGCAGCTTGCGGGTGTTCGATAAGGTCATCGTGGCCATTGCCCTCAATCCCAGCAAGCATCCCCTCTTCGATTTGGTCGACCGGGTGGAAATGGTGAAACTGGCGACGAAGAACGTATCCGACGTGGAAGTCGAGCCGTTCAGCGGCCTCTTAGTGGATTATGTCAGGCAACGCGGTGCGCGAGCCGTTATCCGAGGCCTGCGGGCGATTTCAGATTTCGAGTATGAATTACAGATGGCCTTGATCAATCGCAAATTGGATCAGGGTTTTGAAACCGTATTTTTTATGCCGAGCGAAGAATATTCGTATCTGACATCCAGCATTATTAAGGAAGTGGCGAGCCTGGGCGGAGCGCTCAACGACTTCGTCCATCCTGAAGTCGCGGCACGTCTTCGGGAACGTTTTCGGAGACACACATCATGAAACTAGCAGCGCGCGCAGGACGCATCGTTCCCTCCCCGACCCTCAGTATCACCGCAACGGCTAAAGCCATGGCGGCCCAAGGCCTCGACGTGATCGATTTCGCCTCCGGTGAGCCTGACTTCGATACGCCTGACTTGGTAAAAGACGCCGCCCACACTGCTATCAAGAACGGGTTTACGAAATATACGCCGGCATCCGGCATCGATGAGCTGAAATTAGCTGTGGTCAAGAAGCTTGAGACAGAGCAGGGCCTGCAATACGACAAAGCGCAGATTCTTATTTCCTGTGGAGCCAAACACACGCTGTACAACATCGCTGAGGCCTTGTTCGAACACGGTGATGAGGTCATTATCCCATCACCGTTCTGGGTCTCCTATCCGGATCAAATCCTGTTGAATGATGCAACCCCTGTGTTGCTGGATACACACGAAGCCGAGGGCTATGTTGTAAGGCGCCGTGACTTAGAAGCGAAAATCACCCCCAGAACAAAGGCGATCATCATCAACAGCCCCTGCAATCCCACCGGGGCCACGTACACGCGCGAGTGTCTTCAGGAGATTGCCGACATCGCTCAGCGTCATGATTTGGTCATCATCTCAGACGAGATCTATGAGAAAATCATTTATGATGGCATTCGTCACCTCAGCATCGCGACATTGGGACCTGAAATCGCCGCTCGCACAGTCATTGTGAATGGTGTATCGAAAGCGTACGCGATGACGGGATGGCGAATTGGATACGCCGCAGGTCCGACAGCACTCATCGCCGCGATGGCGAACATCCAGAGCCAAAGCACCTCGAATCCGACCTCGATTTCACAGAAGGCGGCTGTCGCGGCGCTTCGTGATGGCGACACGTTTACTCAGCACATGATGAAAGAGTTCGATCGCCGCCGCCGGTATATGGTCGCTCGACTCAACACCATGTCGGGCATAACCTGCCCCATGCCGACGGGAGCATTCTATGCCTTCCCGAATGTCTCAGGACTTTTCAATCGGGCACATGCCGGAGGCAAGATCCAGACAGCGGCCGGCTTGGCCGCCTATCTCCTTCAAGAGGCGAAAGTGGCGGTTGTCCCCGGCGAGCCGTTTGGAAGCGTCTCCCATATTCGGCTTTCCTATGCGACAAGTATGGAGGCGATCACGCGTGGGTTGGAGCGAATGGAGGCTGCGCTGATTAAGCTTAATTAGTATGAGTAATGACCTTGACATCATGAAAAAGAGCATTACACATGTACTGTGACCAATAGCGTAGTGCTGTACAGATCGAATAGTTAGGCGGGGAGGAGGATGATACGTGCCCATTTATGAGTATCTGTGCCAAAGTTGTCAGCATCAGTTTGAAGTGAAGCAGAAATTTTCTGATGATCCGATTTTAAGTTGCGTCAGATGCGGGCAAGCGGTCAGAAAGATCATTTCTGCTCCGGCCATCATGTTTAAGGGCAGCGGTTGGTACGTGACCGATTATTCCGACAAAATGAAGGCTCCCGACCTAGCCAGTCCGACTGAGTCGACCAACAAATCAGCCGACGACAAATCAGACCCAAAACCTCAGCCGACAACGTCGAAGAACGAACCCGCTTCGCCTTCTCCCAGCACCACAGCACCTCCTGCTAGCGGCAGTGGAGAGGCCGGCTCCAAAGCTTCTTCTACGACGGCGGCTCCTACGGCTTCCACACCCTCGTCCTAAGACTCTTGTGCCTGGCTGCTAGGCCGGCCGCTTTTTGGTGGCGGGGCTTTTCTTCACGGTCTTTTTTACTGCCGGCTTCGCCATGGATTTCGCCGATACCGGCCGAGAGGCCGCTTTCGCCAGCCGACCCGTCTTTTCTCGTTCAGCCGTCAACGCTTGTTCTAATCCCGACATTCTCCCCGTCAGTTCACGGTTGGAGCGTGATAGGTCATCCACACGTGCCTGCAACTCTTGCTTGACCGAGTTCGACTCGTTTAACTGTGCGACCATTTTTGCGCGTTCGGCGTTTGCGACTTGGGCTTCCTGCTGCAATTGTTCAAGCTGTGCCTGGAGTGCCGGTGGCCAATAATCGCACCCGCTCATGGCCAGACTCATCATCATGAGCGCCCCTAATCCATACACCATTCTTCCAATCCGTACCTGCATCCTGCACCTCCTGAAATGAACCGTCAGAGTGGCTGGTCAGGCATAAGTATACCTGACTCCTTGAGCACTGCCCGAATAGCTTGTCCATCTATCGGACCTTCACGTAACATACGAACGGCGTCCGTGCCATCGATAAGAGTTGACGGTAATCCTCCTCCTGTTTCCCCTCCGTCCAGAATGAGATCGACGTCTTCTCCTAATTCCGCCCACAGGTCCTCCGCCGTTCGCACCGGCAAGTGCCCCGTCCGATTCGCGCTGGTTCCGGTCAGCGGGCCGACATGATGGAGCAGGCGAAGGAGATCCGGACGCGCCGGTTGTCGAATGCCGATGGTCCCGGTTCCTCGAGTCAATTCCTGCGGAAGATCCCGAGCCGCTCGAAAGACCAGCGTTAACGGCCCCGGCCAGAATCGATCCATAAGAATCTGCGCCGCACGTGGGATGTCCGTCACCAATTGCGTCAACTGCATACGATCGCAAATGAGGACCAGAATGGGCTTATTTTCCCTTCCCCCCTTGATTGTACAGACGCGGCGGACCGCCTCTTCGTCGTGCGCGCGGGCACCAAGAGCATAATAACTCTCCGTAGGTATCGCCAGTACCCCGCTTTGGCAAAGAACCCGGTTGGCTGCCTCCAACACATCGGCGGAGGGATCAGGCGCAAGCGCAAGCCGTCTACTCATCGATCGTTCAAAGGGGAGCCCATAGGCAGCTCATCACATCGGATGCGTCATTAAGGCTCGATGGGCGATATCAGTTCTGAAATGGCAGCCGTCAAAACGGATCTTGCTCACAGTATGATAGGCTCGCTCTCGGGCCTTCGCCAAATCAGGCCCGATTCCGGTTATGCCCAGGACGCGGCCGCCTGCGGTCACAATCTTCCCATCCTGATGTTTGGTGCCGGCATGAAAGATCAGGGTCTCTGGTGTGGAAGCATTAAGCGCCTGAATAGTGGTTCCGGTTTCATACGATCCCGGATAACCCTTCGATGTCATGACCACGCAGACGGCACTCTGCGCATGCCACTTCACTGTCAATTGATCGAGTCGGTGCTCCACCACCGCTTCGATGACATCAAGAAGATCTGTCTGAAGAAGCGGCAGCACAACCTGGGTTTCCGGATCGCCGAGACGCGCATTGAATTCCAGGACATACGGTTTGCCGCGCACGATCATAAGGCCGGCGTAGAGCACACCCTGATACGGGCTGCCCATCCGCGATAAACCTTCTACAGCAGGATGAAATACGTCTTTCATCACCATCTGAACAAGTTCAGGCGTCATGATGGGGGCTGGAGCATAGGCGCCCATGCCACCCGTATTGGCTCCCTGATCGCCATCTCCAACGCGCTTGTGATCTTGAGCCGCAACCATCGGCACAATGGTCTTCCCGTCGGTAAATGCCATGACGGTCGCTTCTTCGCCATCGAGGAATTCCTCAAGGAGAACACGGCGCCCGGCTTGACCGAAGGCGCCTTGTTCCAACATTGATATTACAGTCTGACGCGCTTCCTCCCGTGTAACGGCAATCACCACGCCTTTCCCCTGCGCTAACCCATCGGCTTTGACGACGATCGGAAGCGCCTGATGATCGAGGTAGTCAAGCGCCGGTTCTAATGCCTCGAAGCTTTGGGCTGCCGGCGTCGGAATGCGGTGGCGACTCATCAGATCCTTCGAAAAGGCTTTGCTGGATTCGACTCGCGCCGCCAGTCGCGTCGGACCGAAGATCTTTAACTTGGCCTTCCGGAAGGTATCGACAATGCCCAAGGCCAACGGCGCTTCCGGACCGACGATCGTGAGATCGATCTTCTCACCGGTCACGAACTGCTGTAAACCGGCAAGATCCTCCACGGTCAACGGCACGCAAGTGGCCGACGCTTCAATCCCCGCATTGCCGGGCGCACAGAACAATTGTGTCACGCGAGGACTCTGCGCCAACTTCCACACGATCGCATGCTCGCGTCCCCCGCTGCCGATAACCAGCACTTTCATCGATAAACCATGGAGTGAAACAGAAGAGATCCTAGTGGCACGAGTGCCATTAGAAGGACTGTCTGAGAACTGATTGACTTAGATAGAATCCATTGAAGGAGAGTGTCAAACAGGATGCTCAAAATGGCCGTCCAGCGAGGCCGCAGGGATTTTGGACGCCGAGGCGTACTGTTAAGTACGTTGAGGCAAGCAAAAGACCGAAAACGAAGCTGGCGGCCATTTTCAGCATCCTGCCTAATGGCGGAAGTGGCGCATGCCCGTGAGGATCATCGCCATCTGATGCTCATCGGCGGCTTTAATGACTTCTTGATCGCGAATGGACCCGCCGGGCTGAATCACCGCCGTAATTCCCGCTTGGGCGGCGGTATCGAGACCGTCGCGGAAGGGAAAGAAGGCATCGGACGCCATCACGCAACCCTTTACCGGCAACACTGCTTTCATGCCTGCCAACTTCACGGAATCTACACGGCTCATCTGGCCGGCGCCGATGCCCACTGTCTGACCCGGACGGGCGTACACAATCGCATTGGACTTCACATGCTTGCACACCTTCCAGGCAAACGCGCATGCGGCATATTCTTCTTCCGTCGGTTGGCGGGCTGTCGGAACTTGCAGCGCCCTCACATCTTTGAGCTCGCCAAGATCACGGTCTTGAACAATAAGACCTCCGACTAACTTTTTGAGATCCAAGCCATCTCGCATGTCCACATTCAATGGCCCGACATCGAGCAAACGCAAATCCTTCTTTCGCTTCAGCTCTGCGAGCGCATCGGAAGCATAGCCCGGCGCCACGACGACTTCGACAAATGTTGAAGTAATCTCCTTGGCGGCCGGGAGATTCACGGGTCGGTTAAAGGCAATGACACCGCCGAAGGCTGAGACGGGATCTGTTTCACGGGCTTTGACGTAGGCTTCGACAGGCGTTGTCCCGAGCGCGACGCCGCATGGATTGTTGTGCTTCATGATGACAACCGCGGTGTCCGCAAATTCCTTCACCGCCTCGAGTGCTGAATTGGCATCGAGGTAGTTGTTGTACGACATCGCTTTGCCATGCAGGGTTGTGGCGCGCGACACGGAGGGCTCACGCGCATTCAGCTCGCGGTAAAACGCGCCTTGCTGATGTGGATTTTCTCCGTACCGCAACGTCTCGACTCGTTCAAATTGCAGCGACAGGATCGGCGGAAACTTGCTTTCGCCGCCCTGTACCTGTTCTTCAAGATACCCTGCGATAAGGCTGTCATAACGGGCGGTATGTTGAAATACCTTCATAGCCAGTTCACGACGAAATGAGACAGGAATCTCGCCTCCGGTCTTCAAGGCATCGAGTGCGCGGGTATAATCAGCCGGATCGACGATCACGAGCACGTCTTCATGATTCTTGGCCGCAGAACGCAACATCGACGGCCCACCGATATCGATATGTTCAATCGCCTCATCAAAGGCGCAATGCGGCTTTGAGATCGTGGCTTCGAAGGGATAGAGATTGACGACAACGACATCGATCGGTCCAATGCCCTGCTGCTGCATCTCCGCGACGTGCTTCGGCACACTGCGGCGACCCAGCAGACCGCCATGGATCTTCGGGTGGAGCGTCTTGACCCGGCCATCTAAAATCTCCGGTGATCCCGTATAGGCCGCGACATCCGTCACCCCCACGCCGGCCTCTCGCAACGCTTTGGCCGTTCCGCCCGTCGAGAGAATTTCCGCGCCGAGCGCGGCAAGACCCTTGGCCATCTCCACAACGCCCGTCTTGTCAGACACACTGATTAACGCGCGCTTCACGCCGGTCATGCTCAGTCCCTCAAGAGTAAGGAAGTGTTCATAGTCATTGCGCGCGCAGAATATCAGATGGCCGGAATCAGTTCAACATTAAGCTCAGGGACGGGTGATGTCCTACACGTTTGGAATTTAGCGGCGTGCGGACGGAAAAGATGATTCGGCGGCTGGGTTAGTGTCCGACGATACTGCGTGGCGATAAATTTCACGCCATGCCTGAATGCGGCCCTCCGAATCGCGGGTTGCCACATATTCGGCAGAAATCTCCGTCGCGGTTCCGCCCGTGACGGCTGGATCGCGCTCTTCATCGAGCGCATTGGCCACATGGACGGCAGCCGGCACGCCTCCATGATTTTGCTGATTCGGTTTGGGTTCGTGGTGAAAGGCGACGGCTTCAACTATCACTTCATGCAATCCCCAAATACCCAAGAGATAGGCTCCCACATCGGCATGGGTTGCCCCGAAGACTTCTCGTTCGGCTATCGGTGACTGTCGCCCATCCTCTTTGATCAAACGAAAGACCTCCCAATAGCGGTCTGGACAGTTCGTGTTGAGCACAAGCAGACCGATATCATGGAGGAGACCCGCCATAAAAGCATGTTCCACGGCTAACGACCCCGCCCCTTCCAATTGAGCGATGGCGCGAGCGCTGACGGCAGTCGCCAAGCCATGCTTCCATAACTGCTCTAGTGAAACGGGTAATGGACCTGTCTGCGTACATTGCTCGAACAGCTTGACGGTAAGCACTAGGCCTTTCACACGATCCAATCCTAATAGTGACAGCGCATGAGCGGGGCTGGAAATCGTTCGCCGAAGACCGAAGTAGGCGGAGTTCACCACTTGCAGGATCTTCGATAGCATCGCCATATCTTTGGCGATGATGCCCGCAGCCGTATTGATGGAGGCATGCGGAGATTGCATGGCGTCCTCCAGTTCCCGATAGATTGTCGGGATGCTCGGCAAGGCTTGAATATTCGACACAAGTTGTTGAAGGGCTGCATTGGACAAACGGTCTTGCAGCTCATGGGCTCGTGAGAGCGTTGCTTTCAGTGCCGCTAACGTCAAGGGTTTCGGCAAATACTGATGCGCCACTTCAAGAGATTGGACAATGGTATTCGGATGCGCGCATCCGGAACAGGCGATGCGAATGGTGTGCGGGTACCGGTTCTTGATATCGGACAGGAAATGGATGCCGCCCATGCCCGCCAAATGAATGTCGGCCAAGACGAGGTCAACCGGCCACCGTGTCAACGCTTCTAAGGCTTCTTCGCCTTTCGTGAAAAATTGCATATCCCATTCATTACGCAGCTCCCCCAGAATTCCCTCCAAAACATCGAGCAGCATGGCGTCGTCGTCAACGACAAGCAATTTTTTCTTGTGCGGCATGGGATACTTCGGTTCAATTAGTAGAAGATTCTCTTCTGTATCGGATCAGAAGTGTGTGAACTTGAACTGAAATTCCTGAGTGCCATGCATCTTATAGGGCCGCTGTCCTACTGCCATTCTCTTGGCTCCCGCCAAAGTTGACTTCCCCTCCCCGTCCGATTACAATCCGCGCCGAGGTTTCCACTTGCCTGCCCAGCCATTCGTTCATCTTCACCTACACACGCAGTACAGCCTGCTCGATGGGGCGAATCAAATTGAGCCGCTCGTCCGGCAGGTGAAAGACTTCGGCATGCCCGCCGTTGCCATGACGGACCACGGCAATCTGTTCGGAGCGGTGGAGTTTTACCAAAAAGCGCTGGCCGGCGGGGTCAAGCCGATCATAGGTTGTGAAGCGTACATGGCGCCCGGCAACCGAAAGAATCGCGAAGGCGGGCTGGCGCACAATGACTACTATCATCTGATTCTCCTCGCCACGAATCTCACCGGCTATCAGAATCTCATCAAGCTGGTCAGCAAAGCGTACCTCGAAGGATTCTATTACAAGCCGCGCATGGATAAGGAGCTCCTCCAACAGCACCATGAAGGATTGATTGCCCTCTCCGGCTGTCTGAGCGGAGAGATTCCATGGTTGATCGGGCAAAAAGATATGGATAGCGCGATGCGCGCGGCCGGGGAGTTTGTCGAGATTTTCGGGAAGGATCGGTACTATCTGGAAGTACAAGCCAATGGGCTCGAGCATCAGCGTATTGCCAATACCGGTCTGATGGAGGTTCACAAAAAGCTTGGCATCCCGCTCGTGGGCACGAACGATTGTCACTATCTCAAGAAGGACGATGCGCGGCCACACGATGTGATGCTCTGCCTGCAGACCGGCAAAACATTGAACGATACGAATCGGCTGAAGTTCGACACCGATCAGCTCTATGTGAAATCGTGCGAAGAAATGGATGCGGCATTCGTGGAATTTCCACATGCCGTCTCGAACACGTGCCGCGTGGCCGATCAGTGCGATCTCAAGTTAGCATTCAACAAGACCTACCTGCCGCAATACAAGGTCCCCGAAAGCTATACGAGGGAATCGTATCTCGAAGAGTTGGCCACGAAGGGACTGACCGCCCGCTTGCGGGAGCGGCCGAGTTCGATCCCTGAAGCGGTGTACCAACTCCGGTTAAAAGAAGAGCTCGCCGTAATCCAGACGATGGGCTATGCCGGCTATTTTTTGATCGTCTGGGACATCATTAAGTTTGCCCGATCGCGAGGCATTCCGGTGGGACCCGGCCGTGGCTCCGCTGCCGGGAGCCTGATGGCTTACGCGCTCCGCATCACCGACCTCGATCCGCTCGTCTATGGTCTGCTGTTTGAGCGGTTTCTTAATCCCGAACGGATTTCGCTGCCCGATATCGATATGGACTTTTGCATGGATCGGCGCGGCGAAGTCATCAATTATGTGATCGACAAGTACGGCAACGATCACGTGTGCCAGATCATTACGTTCGGGACACTCGGCGCGAAGGCCGCGATCCGCGACGTCGGCCGCGTGATGGAAATTCCATACGCTGAAGTCGACAAAGTGGCCAAGCTCGTTCCAAACCAGCTCAACATGACTTTAGAAGGCGCGCTGGAGCAGGAGCCTCGCCTGAAAGAATTGGTCGACACGGATCCCAGAATCAATGAACTGATGACGGTGGCGCGTTCGCTTGAAGGGCTGGCCCGCCATGCGTCTACCCATGCGGCCGGCGTCGTGATTTCACAAGAGCCGCTCACGGATCACGTTCCGCTCTATAAAGGGGCCAACGACGAAATCGTGACCCAATACTCGATGACCGATGTGGAAAAGATCGGCCTCGTCAAATTCGACTTCTTGGGTTTGAAGACGCTGACGATGATCCATCACGCGGTCCGGATGATCAACGAACGGAAGGCGCGTGAACAGGCTCCGCGGCTCGATATGGAGAATCTATCGCTGGATGATCCGAAGGCATATGGACTGCTATCGTCCGGACGCACAACCGGCATCTTCCAATTGGAAAGTTCCGGCATGCGTAATCTGTTGGTTCGTATCATGCCGGAACACTTTGAAGACCTGATCGCCATTCTTGCGCTTTATCGGCCGGGTCCCTTAGAGAGCGGCATGGTCGATGACTTCATTAAGCGGAAACGCGATCCATCGCAGATCGCCTACGATCCGCCGGCGCTGGAACCGATCCTCAAGGATACGTACGGAGTCATCGTCTATCAAGAACAGGTCATGGCAATCGCCAACAAGATCGCCGGCTTTTCGCTCGGTCAAGCCGACCTTCTGCGTCGAGCGATGGGCAAGAAGAAGCCCGAGGAGATGGAGAAGCAGAAGTCTCTGTTCATCGAAGGCGCGAAGGTCCTGCACTATTCAGAGAAAAAAGCGGAAAAGCTCTTCGATCTCATGGCCTATTTTGCCGGCTACGGCTTTAACAAATCCCACTCGGCCGCCTATGCGCTCGTGACGTACCAGACGGCCTATCTCAAAGCGCATTATCCGACCGAATTCATGGCCGCTCTCATGACCAACGATATGGGAAATGCCGATAAGATGGTCGGCTATTTTACCGAGTGCCGCGATTTGGGTATCCGGATTTTGCCGCCCGATGCGAATGAAAGTCAGACAACCTTTACCGTTGTCGAGGACGGTATCCGATTTGGGTTGGCTGCCATTAAAAATGTTGGCGAAGGCGCGGTCGAATCGATTATCGCCACGCGAAATGAGAGTGGACGATTCCGATCATTTTACGATTTCTGCCAACGCATCGATCTGCACAAAGTGAATAAACGGGTCTTGGAAGGGCTTATTAAAACCGGCGCATTCGATTCGACGGGGGCCAAGCGGTCTCAACTTGCCTCCGTGCTGGATCAAACCCTAGAAGATGCCGCAGCCGCTCAGCGGCAGCGGGACCGCGGACAGACAAGCATGTTCGGCGGAGACCACGATGGCCACTCACAAGGCGCTCCCCTCGCCGATCCTCCCTTACCCAATATCCCTGAATGGGATGTGGGTGAACGGTTACGGCAAGAACGTGAATTAACGGGATTTTACATCACCGGTCATCCGTTGACTCGCTATGAAGCCTTGATCCAAAAATTCTCGACCGGGACATGCAATAGCCTCTCTGAGTGCTCAGATGGCCGAGAAGTTCGCCTCTGCGGGATCGTCAAAACCGTCAAGGCGATGACGACGAAGAAGGGCGACCGCATGGCCTATTTTACAATTGAAGATCTTCATGGCATGATAGAAGTCATTGCTTTCCCGGACCTTTATCGGTCATCTGGTGATTTGATCATCGTAGAAAGTCTGATTCGGGTCACAGGCACGATCGACCGAGCCGAAAAGGGTACCCGGCTCAAGGGTACAAAGGTAGAATCCTTGACGGAACTCCAGACGCGCGGCATCACTCGTGTGAACCTCCGATTCGCTGAAGCAGCTGCATTGCCGGACCGCTTGACTCAGCTCCAGCAGGTCTTTTCCCGTCATCCCGGTCATGCCAGCATTTCCATTACGTTCTGTTTGCAGAATCTGGAAGCCGATACCGCACCCCTTCCCAATCTCGCCATTTTACCGAGCGAAGGATTTGTGACAGAGGTTGAAGAGGTGCTGGGAAAAGGCGCAGTCGCGTTGCTGTAAACCGACGAGGGCACACGATGAGAGATTATTTGGAGTTTGAAAAACCGCTGCGGGAGATTGAAGAAAAGATCGAAAAGCTCGGGTCAGCGGGATCCTCTAAACATTCTGTTCAAGAAGAACTTCGCAAACTCAAGACTCGTCTGGCGCAAGCAGAAGTCGACCTCTACAGCAAGATCACGCCCTGGCAGCGCACCCAATTGGCTCGGCATGCGCAACGCCCCTCGG
>DATEPO010000359.1:0-4323 GCA_035273145.1 Nitrospiraceae bacterium | reverse complement strand
GGTTTAAGTTCCTGCTCGCGCACCGCCAAACCGGTCTGAGCGTCGCCTTCGATATGCCGACGCTGATGGGCATCGATTCGGACGATCCGCGAGCGCACGGAGAAGTCGGCTACTGTGGCGTAGCCATCTCGTCACTCTCGGATATGGAACGGTTGTTCGAGGACATCCCGCTCGATCAGGTGACCACCTCGATGACGATCAACGGTCCCGCAGCGATCCTCTTCGCCATGTATCTGGCCGTGGCGGAGAAACGCGGCATTCCCTACGAACGCCTGGGCGGGACGCTCCAAAACGATATTCTGAAAGAATATATCGCGCAGAAGGAATGGCTGTTCCCGCCGTCACCCTCGCTGCAGCTCATCACGGATACGATTGCGTATTGCGCGACACATGTTCCCAAGTGGCACCCGGTCAGCATCAGCGGTTACCACATTCGGGAAGCCGGCTCGACCGCCGTACAAGAACTGGCGTTCACACTCTACGACGGATTGACCTACGTCGAGGAAGCGGTGAAGGCCGGTGTCCCCGTGGACCGGTTCGCCCCGCAGCTCTCCTTCTTCTTCAACGTGCACAACGATTTTTTCGAAGAGATCGCCAAATTCAGGGCCGCGCGGCGGCTCTGGGCACGTGAGATAGAGCGTCGGTATCATCCTCACGATCCGCGCTCCCTCCAGCTCCGGTGTCATGCCCAAACAGCGGGATGTTCGCTCACCGCTCAGCAGCCGATGAACAATGTGGTGCGCACCGCGCTGCAGGCGCTGGCCGCCGTCCTGGGCGGCACGCAATCCCTGCACACCAATTCCATGGACGAAACCCTGTCGCTGCCCACTGAGGAGGCGGTCAAGCTCGCGCTTCGCACGCAGCAGGTCATCGCCCATGAAAGCGAAGTGCCGAATACCGTCGATCCATTGGGCGGCTCCTACTATGTCGAATCGATGACCAACCGGCTGGAAGAAGGTGCCCGGGATTACTTCCGCACGCTGGACGAGATGGGTGGCATGGTGCGGGCGATCGAGCGGGGCTACCCGCAGAGAGAAATTCTCGACGCCTCGCAACGGTATCAGCGTGAAATTGAACGCAAGGAACGCACCATCGTCGGCATGAATGAATTCATCGAGCAGGAGTCACGCGCGATTCCGATTCTGAAGATCGGGCCGGAGGTGGAACAGGACCAGGTCGCCCGGCTCTCAGATCTCAGGAAATCCAGAGACCCGTTCAAAATGGCCGGCGTACTGGAAGAGCTGCAAGAAGCGGCCGCGTGCAGCGAGAACCTCATGCCGTATCTCATTGCAGCGGTGAAGGCCAAGGCGACAGTGGGAGAGATTTGCGCGGCGCTCAAGGAAATCTTCGGCGCCTATCGCGAGCCGGTGGTCATGTGAGATTGCATTCATGAAACTCGGAGCATTTGAAATTTACCCGCTTACCGATGGGCGGTTTCGACTGGACGGAGGCGCCATGTTCGGGGTCGTCCCGAAAGTGCTCTGGGAGCGATGCTGTGCGGCCGATGAACTGAATCGCATCCCGCTGAGTCTCACGTGCTTGCTGATCCGAGCGCACGGAGGCAACATTCTCGTGGATACGGGCCTGGGTAGCAAGGAGGATGCGAAATTCACGAAGATGTTTGCGGTGGACCGGACTATTTCCTTGGAGCAGTCACTTCAATGTCTAGGTCTGTCGCGCGGCGACATCGATCTGGTGATCAACACCCATCTGCACTTCGACCATGCCGGCGGCAATACGATGCATACCGACGACGGCGCACTGATCCCGGCCTTCCCCAACGCTCAGTATATTGTGCAACGGGGCGAGTATGAGGACGCCGTACAGGCCAATGAACGGACCAGAGCGAGTTATCGACCGGACAATTTCATGCCGATCACGGACGCCAATCGATGGGATCTGCTGGATGGCGACAGTGAGCTGCTGCCGGGCATCACCGCCGTGGTTACACCCGGCCACACACGTTTCCATCAAGGAGTCAAAATCGAATCGGATGGACAGACGGCGTTCTACTTGGGCGATCTCATCCCCACTGTGTCGCATCTGCCTCTCCCCTTCATCATGGGCTATGACCTCGCGCCGGTCCAGACCCTCGAAACCAAACACCGACTCTTGGACCGCGCGTGTGCCGACCATTGGCTGTTGCTCTTTGAACATGACCCCACGATTCGGGCCGGCTACGTCCGGCGAGATGCCGAAGGGAAATACCATCTCGATGAGGTGTACACATGACAACCGCCACCGCGCCGCTTCGCATCTTGATTGGAAAAGTCGGGCTCGATGGGCACGACCGGGGCATCAAGCTCGTCGCCCGCGCGCTTCGCGATGCGGGGATGGAAATTATCTATACCGGGCTGCATCAGGCTCCAGAACAGATCGTCAGTGCGGCTATTCAAGAGGATGTCGATGCCATCGGGCTGAGCGTCTTATCGGGCGCGCACAATACGTTATTCCTCAGAGTACTCGAATTGCTGAAAGAGCAGGATGCGGAGGACATCGTCGTGTTCGGCGGCGGGATCATTCCCAACGAAGATGTTCCGAAGCTTCACGCGGCCGGTGTTCGCGCACTCTTCACGCCGGGCACCGCGATGGCCGACATCGTCGATTTTGTCAAAACGATTCAAGCAGGAGCGTGAGAGTCCATCCATGCGTGCGCTGAAAACATCAGTAAAGGCCACGTCCGAAGAGTTCACACGCAATCACGCACACTACGAGAGCCAAGTGGCCGACCTGAAGAAATTTCTGGCCCAGGCGGAAGCCGGCGGACCGGCCGATGCCGTCGCACTCCATAAGAAGCGGGGGAAACTGACGGCCCGAGAGAGAGTAGCCGCGCTGCTCGATCCCGACTCGCCGTGGCTCGAACTCAGTCCCCTCGCCGCGTTCGGTCTATACGACGACCAAGTTCCATCCGCGGGGCTCATCACCGGAATCGGCTATGTGTCGGGACGACCCTGCATGATCGCGGCGAATGACGCGACGGTCAAAGGCGGGACGTATTTCCCGATGACGATCAAGAAACATCTCCGGGCGCAGGAGATCGCATTGGAGAACCGGCTTCCGGCCATCTATCTTGTGGATTCGGGGGGCGTATTTTTGCCGATGCAGGCTGAGGTGTTTGCGGACAAAGAACACTTCGGACGGATTTTCTACAACCAGGCGCGCCTGTCTGCAGCCGGCATCCCACAGATCGCGGCCGTGATGGGCATGTGTACCGCCGGCGGCGCCTATGTGCCGGCAATGTGTGATGAAAACGTGATCGTGAAAGGCACCGCCACGATTTATCTGGCCGGACCGCCGCTGGTGAAGGCGGCGACTGGAGAAGACGTGACCTCGGAGGCGTTGGGAGGCGCCGATCTGCATACGCGGCTCTCCGGCGTGAGCGATCATTTGGCGGAGGACGACCGGGATGCGTTGGATACCTGCCGGTCCATCGTCGCGACGCTGGGACGAAAACCGGCGAAGCCGCGCCGCACAGATAACAGGGGCATCGATGAGCCGCTCTATCCGGCCGACGAGCTATACGGTCTGATCCCCAGCAATCCTCGCCAGACGTTCGAGGTTCGGGAAGTGATCGCCCGATTGGTCGACGGCAGCCGTTTCCACGAGTTCAAAGCGCGGTATGGCCAGACACTCGTCTGCGGCTTCGCACATTGGATGGGGCATCAGGTCGGGATCGTCGCAAACAACGGAGTGCTGTTTTCAGAAACGGCCCTCAAAGGCGCGCATTTCGTTCAGCTTTGCGCACAGCGCCGTATCCCACTCATCTTTCTGCAGAACATCACGGGGTTCATGGTCGGAAGGGAGTATGAGAGCCGCGGCATCATCAAGGACGGCGCCAAGATGGTCCAGGCGGTGGCCACGGCCGATGTGCCGAAGTTCACCGTAATCATCGGCGCTTCGCACGGCGCCGGGAACTATGCGATGTGCGGCCGCGGGTATGGACCCCGCTTTCTCTTCACGTGGCCGAACGCGCGCATCTCAGTGATGGGCGCTCAACAAGCCGCCCACGTGCTGACCACCGTGAAGCAGCAACAGCGCGAACGAGACCACGGGTCGTTATCGGAAGACGAGCGGCGGCGGATTGTGGATGCGACGCTGACGCAGTACGAGCGTGAAGGAAATCCCTATTTCAGCACCGCCCATCTATGGGATGACGGTATCATCGATCCGACCGACACACGCCGAGTATTGGGCCTGTGCCTGGATGTCGCCATGGCAACTCCCATACGAGAAAGCCACGCGCCGGTCTATCGGATGTGAGCAAAGATAAGGTTGAGGTGAGATGTAAGATCTGGGAAATGTAAATACAAACTTCCGCGCTCA
>DATEPO010000358.1:0-3465 GCA_035273145.1 Nitrospiraceae bacterium | reverse complement strand
CGGTCCTGTTCGTGGTCTTACTTCTGCAATCGAATCCCCTCTGCGGCCCACTTCCGTTTCAGATCAGTAGGGCCATCCGCATCTCTCTGCCTAATTCGTATAAAAATAACCGCTTGCTTCTGAGCGCAGCTTCCGAGTGTTTCATCCCACCGTTACATACTTGCCGGCAGTTTTTCTCGAGACTGCCTCACATCTACTTCGAGTCATCTGAAGATGGCACGATTTCGTGCTTCTCCTTTAGATTTGGACGCCCTCTTCTACGAGACGATCAGGCGGTTCGGCGTTGATCTCTCCCCAACAGCTAAACGTCACAGTCGGTACAATCACTGCGATTGGCTTCGCAATCGTACCAACAATCTGCGTTGAGGCATCGCCGGCTTCCTCCATAGTCGGCCCTGCATAGACTGTACAGTGCAATAAACGCCAGCGAGTTTAGAAGCATGGGAGCGTGTTACGTTGAAGATGCCACGATTCAACTTGTTCTAATCGATCATTGCGGCCGGTTGTCGGGATGAGTTGACCTACTGTTTATGGGCGAATGAGTTGTCTCGGCTAGCAGTATCGTATATTGGACAAATTCACTTGCGCAATATTCCGGCACGATAAAGCAGACAACCTCAGAGCGGCTTCCCTTCTGCGCGCAGCATGACGGAAAAGACGACAACACTCCTGTTGGCATAAAAGAGGACTGTTCTCCTCTCGATAGAACAATCACTGATTAAGGCTCGGTG
This sequence comes from Nitrospiraceae bacterium, assembly GCA_035273145.1. GTDB lineage: Bacteria > Nitrospirota > Nitrospiria > Nitrospirales > Nitrospiraceae > JAICXS01. Next base: position 2,734 of record DATEPO010000358.1, on the reverse strand, counting down.
AGAAATGCTCCTACGATCTCTTACCGTCTGTACCCTGGAAGCTACGCTTGACAGCTCCCCGCACGCTTCCCTCGCGCAAGAACAAAAACGGATAAATGTCCAGCATATACATAGAGGCACGAGGATTGCGTCTTCACGGTATGAGTGGCGGTTCATCGTAGAAGTTCATTCACTAAGGAGGTTCTGACAATGTTGTCAGCATGGATTCGAACTGGGCTGGCCGTCGGTGCGCTAGCTTTTGTTGCAACGCCCGCGTGGGCGGAGAGCTTTCAGGTGAACCCGTCGGCGATCGGCGCTCCACAGGGGTCCTTTACGGCAGGGTTAACCGATTTCAGTTATAACGCCACGGTGAATCAGACCGGACCAACGGGGTGCGTGCCGTCGTGTGCATTTACCGAGACGGGTCATGCGTCCTTCAGCGGCTTCAAGGCGGCCGACTTCATCACTCCCGTGCTGAACACAGGGCTCAATCAGAACCCGGGCTACACCTTGACGGGCGATTTTACCGCCAGCGGTACCGCGGCACCTGATGTGATGGGAGGGCTCACGGCGACCTTCAATACATTTAACCTCACGCTGAACACACAAACTCAGCCAGGGGGGGCAAACACGGTCGTCGCCCAATCGTCCGGATTGGTGTCGGGTCAAGCACATATCTTTGGGCCAGACCTCGCCAAGGGGGACTTTCACGTCCTGTTGCAGCTCAACCCGGTGGGCGGCTTCCTCAGCGGTCCCTTTGTCCTCAACTTGACCACTGCGGATTTTGCCGGCAACAACACGAACGTCACGGGCTTTAGTGTGGGTGCATTTACCGGTGGAACGATTCAAGGGTCGGGCGATTTAAGCATTCGCGCCGTCCCCGAACCGGCCTCACTCTTGCTGTTGGGGTCAGGCATGGCGGGAATTGCGTGGTACCGGCGGCGCTTCGTGCGGAAGCCTAGCTCGGGATCGATTTCTTAGCGCTCGACTTCGAACCACCGGGCCAAACAGAGGGAGGGAGGAACTGCTGCCGTGAAGCGCCCTCCCTCTGAATTACGTCCGGTGGGCGTTTCAAGCCAAGAGAAGAATAGTAGGCATGATCCATACTATCTCCTTCTCTCCCACGATGGTCCACAAACTTCGCCTTCGTTACAGCGCGTGAAACCGTATAGCGGTTCCTTCAATAGTCATACATGTAAAGGCGTAGATCAGAAAATTGTATAAGCTTGTAGTGACGCGAACATTTACGAGTGTATCACCGCCTTGAATCCGCAGGGCCGATTCGACAGCCGCCGAAATGGTCGCCGCTCCTCAGTCAAATGATCCTCCTCCCCATGGAATTGCTAACAGAATGAGATGTCGGCATGCTTGTCCCGTACAGTTCCCAGCTCATCAAACGTTCGTCCATTCCGGAGGAGGTTGCCGGCATCGGACTCAAGCGAGAATCCGCGCGAGAGAATACCCACACGTCCCTCTGACGCACAGCCGCCGGTGAATAGTATCGCCAGGAGAAGAGCGTTCAGTGTCCCGGTTATCTTCATGGTCTATAGAGGAAGATTTCGGATAAGAATGTTGAGGAGTGTTACCTGAGTGAAACAGCATAAAGATATGGTTCGTATTGATCAAGTCGAAGAGATTCTCATTAGAGTTCGCCCTCGGCCGCTTCGCGGGCCAGGAATCCCAGTGCGGTGGGTTGTTGATTAATAGAGCCGTGCGCCAGCTTTCGGCATCGTTCATCTTTTGTCGTTGTTGGCTCAGTCGATAGAAGTACTGTTTGTAAAACTACGTGTGTTCCATGGTGATCTATGGAGTCACCCTCACTCAGCTGAACCATGATCTGGCGAGATCATCGGGATCCGAGAGCGGAATCGGGGAATCGGTCGGCGCGGCGTTCGCCGGCACACTGTACTTGGCGTTGACCCCGGCGGTTACCCCCTTCCGAGTTTACCTCCCTGTCCTTAAGGCTGCGCAATCAGTTCTCTCTCGGCTTAGATCAGATAGGAAGTTATTCTCTAAAGTACTTCACGTCTTCAATGTGCGCTTCAGGCGTTTCTCCACGCTGGCCGTCTTTCCCGCCAGTCTCCCCTTGTGGCCTTTGCGGTAGTCGATCTTGATCGTGCAGGAGACTCGGTTGCAGTCTTTGCGCATGCGATCATAGCACTGACGCACGACATCCATCACGTCGTCCCACTCCCCTTCCAACACGGTGCCCATGGGATTGAGCCGATAGTCCACGCCGCTCTTGTCGATAATGTCCAGGGAACGGGAGACGTATTTGCCGACGCTCTCCCCTTTTCCAAGTGGAGACATACTGAATTCTAACAGCACCATGATTCCCCCGTTAAAAAGGTTGAGGTCTAGGCTGAGGTTGAGGTGTGGGCGCTCCGGAACCTGAACCTCAACCTTAACCTTTTTGCTTCGTCTGCAGCCACGCCTGCGGATAGGTAATTGAGGCGGATATTTTGAATTCCTCGACTGCCTCACGTAGTTGGGCGCGCCGCCGTTGGTCATCGGCTTCTGTCGATTGCGCCTCCTCGCGAAGCTTCCTCAGCCATTCGACGAACGACTGAAACTCTTCATCAAACACCGTTTCCAGGTCTTGACGAATGTGACCGGCGAGTGCCGGCGCGACACCGCTGGTGCTCACCGCAAGACGAAGATGACCGCGATTGACCAAGGCCGGCATCATGCAAGTGGATAACTCCGGCTGGTCGGTGGAGCAGAGTAAGAATCGTTCTTTTTGCGCCAATTCATA
>DATEPO010000357.1:0-8261 GCA_035273145.1 Nitrospiraceae bacterium | reverse complement strand
TGCCGAAGCCGCTCGGGATCAGGTAACCGCCGCAGGCGCCGATCGCGCCGATGAATCCGAGCGCCGCGCCACTCTCGATGCTCGTCACCTTCAAGGCCAGCGCCCTGCCAGCCTCGCCGCTGCCACGGGCTTTCCGAAAATTCTCTTCACGGAAAATCGATGGAATCATCCGATAGGTCGATCCATTGCCGATGCCTGTCGTGACAAAGAGAATAAGGAACACTGCCAGGAAGCCGCTGAAGTCCTTGGTGCCGACAAAGTAGAGAACTCCGATCGTAGCGGCGGCCATCGCAATGAAATTCCAGAACGTCACGATCGCACCGCCCACCTTGTCGGCAAGCAGGCCGCCGAACGGACGCGACAGCGAGCCTACAAGCGGACCGAGAAACGCAATGGCAATGGTAATCGACGGAAACTGTGTCTTAATCAGCAGCGGGAATGCGGCCGAGTAACCGATAAAGGACCCGAACGTCCCGATGTAGATGAAGGACATGATCCAAGTGTGCTTGCGCTTGATGATCGCGAGCTGATCCTTGAAGGAGGATTTGGCGGACGTCAGATTGTTCATGAAGTAGATTGCGCCGACCACCGCGACGATCAGCGGCAGCACCCACATTAGTCCCGCATTCTGGAGGTAGACGCCCGAGACTGGCGCGGCTTGGTAGAGATTGATCACGCCAATACCCATCAGGATCGGGGTGAGCAACTGAACACTGCTGACGCCAATATTTCCACCGGCCGCGTTTAGCCCGAGCGCCCAGCCCTTCATGCGATCGGGATAGAAGAATGAGATATTGGCCATGCTCGAGGCGAAATTCCCGCCGCCAAGGCCCGCGGTCGAAGCCACCAGGAGCATTAGCCAGAACGGGGTATCGGGCTGGCTGACGAAATAGGCGAGCCCAAACGTCGGGATGAAAAGTATGGAGGCGCTGAAGATGGTCCAGTTGCGGCCGCCGAACGTCGTCACCGCGAAAGTATAAGGAAAGCGCATCAGCGAGCCGATCAATCCGGGAATCGCGACGAGCTGAAACAGCTCGTCGGTGGTGTAGTGGAAGCCAGCCGCCGGCAACTTCGTGGCGACGATGCTCCAGATCAGCCAGACGGAAAACCCGATGTGCTCCGCAACGATCGACCAGATGAGGTTGCGACGGGCGACGGCTTTGCCTTTGGACTCCCAGAACTTCTCATCTTCCGGGTTCCAATCTGAAATCCAGGCCGGGTCTTTCGAGCTCATTAGAATTCCTTTGCTCAACGAACGTGCGCCACCGTCATCGAGATCGCTGTCCGCAGGCATGGGCCCATTCTGGGGAGGGCCCAGTGGCGGTTCCGATGCGATCGCTTTCGACGCACGGTCTCGATCGACACAAGCTATTCAAGCTTCGTGCCAAGCCGGCGCGAGATAAAAAATTCTGCAGCTGTAATACGTTGCAGAGGGAGCCGGGACCGCATGCCCCAAGGGCGCGCCATCAAAATTTGCGATTCGCTCATTTCTTGTGCCGCGCTTAGATCAGGCGCGTCATTTGTGGAGCCCAACCGGACATTGGTGCACAGCTTGAGTCAGTGCTATGCTTGGCTGGGCTGGTCCGGTGAGAAGCGCCGCCCTTTTGCCGACACGCGATAGGGGAGCGTTGGTGCCATGAAACGGTTTTCCGTACCCCTTCTTCTGGCATCGGCAGCACTGTGCGCGGCATCAGTTTTGCCGGCGCGAGCGCAGATCGACGTTGCCCGCCTGAAGACCGCGATAGAGATGTCGCTCGAAAGCTACTATCCAAAACTCGACGCGCTCTACAAGGACCTCCACGCCCATCCTGAGATTGCCTTTCAAGAAGAAAAGACGGCCGCCAAGCTCGCCGCTGAGATGCGCGCGCTTGGGTTTGATGTCACCGAGAAGGTCGGTAAGACCGGGCTGGTCGCCATCTATAGAAATGGCGATGGGCCAACGATCATGGTGCGCACGGAACTCGACGCGTTACCGATGGAAGAGAAAACTGGCCTCTCCTACGCGAGCCGCGACAAGGCCAATTGGAGCGGCCGGGAAACATTCGTGGCCCATAGCTGCGGCCATGACATCCATATGGCAAGCTGGGTAGGAACGGCGAGGACACTGGTCGGCTTGAAGGACGCGTGGCAAGGCACGCTGATGTTCATCGCCCAACCAGCCGAAGAGACGGTGTCCGGTGCCAAGGCAATGCTGGCCGACGGCCTGTTCACGCGATTCAAAAAACCCGATTTTGCATTCGCCCTGCACGACGGCCCTTTCGCCTATGGCACCATCAGCTATCGCGTGGGGATCGGCTCCTCGAATTCCGATAGCCTTTTTGTCCGGTTTCGTGGCCGCGGCGGTCATGGCGCGGCGCCGCAGGCGACTATTGATCCGGTGATGATGGCGGCCCGCTTCATAGTCGACGTGCAAAGCGTGATCAGCCGCGAAAAGGACCCCACCGAATTTGGTGTGGTCAGCATCGGTGCGATCCATGGCGGCACCGCAGAGAACATCATCCCCGACGACGTGTTGGTGCTTGGAACAATCCGCACCTTCAAGCCGGAAGTGTGCGCCAAAATGCTGACGGGGATCCAACGGACAGCCAAGGCGGTTGCCGCGATGTCGGATGCGCCCGGACCCGATATCACGATCACCGAGGGTGCCAAAGCCGTGATGAACGATCCTGGGGTGGTCGCGACCGCCGAGAAGGTGCTGAAAGCAGCGTTTGGTGACAAGCTCAGGCCGTCACCGCCAGGTACGCCTAGTGAGGATTTCTCCGAATTCATCAATGCCGGGGTGCCCTCGATGTTTTTCAATATCGGCGTCTATGAGCCCGAGCGTGTGGCCGCGGCACGCGACGGATCCGGGCCACAACTGCCGTCCAATCATTCGCCGCTGTTCGCGCCGGTGCCGAAACCGACCATCGAGACCGGCGTTGAGGCCATGACGCTCGCTGTGCTCAGCGCCTTCGATCAGCATGCCCGGGGCAAATGAGAGCGGACCTTAGACCGGGCCAGCTTCGGATGTCGCTTATTGCCGCTTCGGGACGGGGCCCGCGGAATCGTGCGATGTCCGTTTCGGGAAGCAACGCGGACATTGATACGACGTCAAATTTTATAAAATTCCCTGTTACGCCGGGAGAATTCCTCGGTCGACGAGTTCCCGAAGCGGAATTCGTTTCGAAGGACGCCAGAGCTCCTTCTATGTCAGGAACTAGTTTAGGCCCAACGGTTTATCTCCACCTCTTGATGCAGAAAGGAGGCACCGCCTATGAAACGTTACGTAATTGGTTTCGCAGCGCTGGCAATGCTGAGCACGGGAGCGGTAAGTTCAGCAAAGGCCGTGGAGTTTGATGTCGGTCCGGGCGGGGTTTATGTCGGTCCGCACCGGCACCATTATTACGACCGGGATCGCTACTACCGTTCCTATAACCGGGATTGCAGGGTCGTCATCACCCACCGGACCAATCGCTTCGGCGAGGATGTCTCGGTCCGCAGGCGCATCTGCGATTAGTGATGATTAGTGATAGAGGCCGCGAGCAGCTCGCGGCCCCTCACTCATCTACGATTTGTCCACCGTCATAGCCGCAAGCGACCCGTCCGAGCGCCGCACGAAAGGTGTCGGTGTCGACCACCGAGGCAAGCGCAGCGAGTTCACCCGGTTTTGCAATTCGGCGCGCGCGACCCAAAAGCGACGTTATCAGGGATTTGTCGAGATAAGGCAGGGCGGCCCAAAAGCCGCGCGCGAGATCGTGCGCCAACGCGTGATCGGGATGTTCTTTATTTTCGGGCGCACGGCCGATCTCGTGCATGTGACGAACGGCGTGCCAGGGCGCGCGCTCGGAGGGCAGGCGGGCGAAGATGTCCTGTTGTTCCTGCGCGACGTAGAAGCGGTTGAGCGTGTCGAACAGAGCGAGGCGATAGCCCTGAGAAAGAAGAAAAGGCTCCCATTCCTGCCATGCCGGCTCCAACGACACAGGCGCTATCGCCTCGGTGACGATCACCTTGGGCCGAAAGCGCTTCCAATCACCGCCAAACAGAACATCGCCTTCGGCGCCCTCGACGTCGATCTTGAGGAAGTCGATTGAGCGGACATCGTGCGTCTCGCACAATCGCGCAAGTGTGGTCACGGGCATACGGATGGTCTGGTAGTTGACGCCGAACGCGGTTGCTTTTTGCGCGACGTGTTCCACTGTCGTCGATAGCCCATGCAGACGGTCGACTGCATAAAAATCGATTTCGCCACAGTGACGTCCGACCACGCCACGAATTGCGAGATCGCGCGGACGCAGCCGCTGGTACAGCGCGGCGAGTTCGGGCTGTGGCTCTACGACAATGCCGCGCCAGCCCCGCTCGTAGAACCAGAAGGAAACATTGTCGGCAATCGGATGCCCCGCGCCGACATCGATATAGGTCCCGGTGGTCTGTCCCGCGAACGCGAGCGAAAGATGATAGTCCTCCAGATTCTGTGCGTAAGATAAAACTAAATCCATTTCGCGTCCTCGACTCTCCGGCACCGGCCGTTCTCTCGCAGCTTCTTACTAAGCCCGTTTCAAAGACCGGACAATTGGGTCATAATAATCTTGTGCACCGCGTGCCGGAGGTTTCTATGGCTTTCTGGAAGCTGTTCGAAAGGGCTTCAAGCGACCACACCTGGAAATGGATAGATAATACGTCGATACCCGTGGGCGCTGGTCGAATTTGGCTAGCCGATAAGGACGGCAACGTTGTCCGAGCTATGGCCTGGACATGGCGAATTATCAAACGTCGCGAGCCTGGCAAATATTTGCGTTGGATGAAACGTGCGCACCGCGCCAAGCAACCCTCATCGGAGGCAATGAAACAATTGGCTGAGGACGGTTAGGACGGATCAAGTGATGCCGCGGGCTTGCGCTAAACATCGTCGAGATGACGTTGAGAGCACCAGATCATGAATGTCCAAATCCAGCGCAGAGAACTCGATCTCTCCTCCGCGATTGCCGAGGCCGATATCCGCTGCCTGTTGATGGTGCTCGTACATATGACGGGCGACCAGCGCTGGCTGGAGCCACCGTACAAACCTAAACGAGATGTGCGCCTGATTCCGGATACATCCAGCGGAGTGCCCTCGCAAATTCAGGATGAAATCCGCGCGGCGGTTTTGAAGGTGTTTGCCGATGGTCATCCGAAGCCGGTCGTCACCGATCCCGGAGACGAGCTGATCCTGAAAATGATGCGAGCCTGCCTCGGCGAGAATGTCGCGCCGGAATACGCACCGCTGATGCGGGAAGAAATGGGATTTGTTCCGCGTGAAGCGCGGTGGAATCGACGCCCGCCAAATCAGGCCTTGGCGCGACATCATGTGCTGATTGTCGGCGCGGGCGTATGCGCGATCGCGCTTGCCGTCGCGCTTGGACACCTCGGCATTCCCTACACTATCGTCGAGAAGAATGCCGAACTCGGCGGCACGTGGTACGTCAATCGCTATCCGGGCTGCGGCGTCGACACGCCCAACCATTCATATTCCTACTCGTTTGGTTCGCGAAACGCATGGACCCGCTATTTCTGCCAACGCGAGGAACTGCTCAACTACCTGAAGAAAGTCGCGGCCGAATACGGCATTCGCGAGCATCTACGCCTCAACACCCAACTGACCGGTTCGCGCTGGGATGAGAGCAAACGGCGCTGGATCTCGACACTCAAAACCAAGGACGGAGAAGAGAACTTTGAATCGACCATACTCGTCAGCGCGATCGGGCAGCTCAACGATCCCTCGCGTGCGCATTTCAAGGGCGAAGAGGATTTTCAGGGCCTGATCCTGCACCCGGCGCTGTGGTCGGACGACATCAGGCTTGATGGCAAGCGCGTTGCCGTGATCGGCACCGGCGCAACGGCGATGCAGCTTGTGCCGTCGATTGCCAGCCGCGTGGCATCGGTGACTGTTTTTCAGCGGACCGCTCAATGGGCGCGGCCAGTCGAAGGCTATTCCGATCCGATCACGGAAGGCGCCCGGTGGGTGCTCGCGCATCTGCCGTTCTACGTGCAGTGGTACCGTTTCAACATGTTCTGGCGCTATGGCGACGGTCTGCTGCCATTCCTGCGCAAGGACCCCGCCTGGCCTTATTCCGATCGTGCGGTCAACAAGGGTAACGATCGCCATCGCGAGGAACTCACCGAATTCATCCGATCGGAATTGAAGGACCGCCCCGACCTGATTGACAAATGCGTGCCAACCTATCCGCCGTACGGCAAACGCATCCTGCTGGACAGCGGCTGGTACAAGACGCTTACCAAATCAAACGTGGAGCTCGTCAGCCATGCGATCGACCGCTTCACGCGCCACGGCATTTTGACCGAAGATGGAAAGGAACGTCCGTTCGACATCATCGTAGTTGCGACCGGTTTCAAGGTCACCGAGATGGCGGCGCGGCTCGACATCACCGGCCGCGATGGCAAGAATCTTCGCGACAAATGGGCGGATGACAATCCGACCGCCTATCTCGGGTTGACCGTCCCGGAGTTTCCAAATCTATTCTGTATGCTCGGTCCCAATTCGGGGCCGGCGCACGGTGGCAGCGTGATCTTTCAGAGCGAATGCCAGAGTCGCTACATCTCGGCGTGCCTGGTCGGGATGATCGAACGTGGCATTGCCGCGATCGATGTCCGTCAGGATGTTCTCGACGACTACGTGCACAGGGTCGATGTCGAGCATGAGGCGATGATCTGGACGCATCCGGGCATGACAACCTATTACCGAAACAAGCACGGCCGGGTGTTTTCCGCGATGCCGTGGCGCTTCGTGGACTACTGGGCCATGACGCACGACGCGGACCTTGACCGATATCAGCTGACCGGAGCGTAGATGGATAAGGGCGGTGGGGATCAGATGCGCGCCGGATTGCCTGATGACCTACTGGCCTACACGTGAAAGGTGCCTTTAAAGCTTGCTCAGCCGGCTCAGGAAACCGTCGCGCGCGATTATGTAGTGAATGCCGCTCGGAAATGCGATCGCATCACGTACATTCTTGATCGCAACTCGAACAAACTCTCCGGCCGGCGTGTTCGCTTTGGGCGCCCCGCCAGGTTTCACCGGCATCATGACCCCATCGACGTAAGCGGGATCGAGATCATTGACCTTGACCATGTGGCCGAACGCAGGAAAGGCGCCGTAATGGCCGATGGTCACGCTCAGGTTATTCACCGGGGGCCGAGCCGGCTCAGCCTTGTTGCCTTCAGCCGTCGCTAGCCCTTGGCCCATGAGATAGAGCTTGACCGATTGGGACAGCGTGGACGGCCCATAGATGATGTCCAATGTGCTGGCATCCGCTCGCGATAGCCAATTGTACCAGAAGGTTGCGTCATCGGGATGCGAGCTTGCGCCATAAAGACAGTCGAAGCCCCAACACGCAGTTAGGTTCGACTGATATTTTCCCAAGCTTCCCACGAGGTTGCGCATGCCGTTGCCGCCTCCCGAATGGCACGCGATCACGAGTCTACCGAGTTGGAGCGGAGGCGGGGGTTTCACCCCCGGAGTCTGGAATTGTGAAATCGCGGCGAGGATTTCATCGAGGTAGCGCTCACCCCATTTGGGTGTCGCCAGATCAGCCACACTATAGTTTCCGGCAACGCTGTCGCCTACCGCGTACTCATATCCCAGGAATGGCGCGATGAGCACCACGTCCTTGCCGGAGTCGCGAACTTGCTCGCGTATTTTCGCTGGATCATCGTGGACGAGATACTTGTAGTCCTTGACGTAGAATCCATGCAGCCAGATCACGACATCGAGTTTTTTACTGCTCGCCAGATGCTTCGGCGGAAAGTAGACCGCGGTCGGCTTGATGCAGCGGGCACCCCGCTTGGTGAACAGCGTCAGCCCCGGAAACGTGCCGATATCGTCTGCTTCCAGTTCGCAAGCCATGTCCTACTCACTTGATCATCCGGCCGGACGATCGTCCCACTAAACTCAGACCAGCGCGTTCGTTGAAGGGAACGCTAGACGTCCTTAGCCGACCAGCAGGCCGAGTTTGCTGACTACTGTGAGCGATTTTTCTACTTCTCCCCTGACCGAGGAGCCGTGTTTGATTTCGGCCGATTGTCCTTCTGCTGTGCTCGCCAGTGATTCCAGGATTTCACTCATTTCCAGGACAATTGTCTCCACAGTGCGCGTACCATCCAGTAGCTGCACGAAGCGGCGCACCTTTTCATCTTCAAGCCGCACCGCCTGATGCAACTGGTTGGTCACAATCGGGCCGCTCAGCGCCTGTTGGCGTACCAAAGCGCTGACCTCCGGACGCGGGCTG
>DATEPO010000356.1:0-16542 GCA_035273145.1 Nitrospiraceae bacterium | reverse complement strand
GCAGGACTGGACAGAAGACGGCCATCGCTCCGCGATGAACGTCGCGCAGCATAGTGGGGACATCGCAAGCGAGAGCTATCCGTTACCGCCTCGGTCCCGACTTGAAAAGGCCGCGGAGATCATCAATGCGGGCGCCAAGGTCGCCCTCCTCGTGGGCCAAGGGGCGTTGGGGGCTCGCGACGAGGTGATTGAACTTGCGGAAAAAGCCGGCGCGCCGATCATCAAAGCCCTCTTAGGCAAAGCCGTCATCCCGGACGACCATCCCTATACGACCGGGAGTCATGGCTTACTCGGCACGGCGCCCTCGTCGGATGCCGTGGATGAATGCGACACGTTGGTGATTATCGGCAGCAGCTTTCCCTATTATCAATTCTATCCCACTCCCGGGCAGGCGCGCGGCGTCCAGATCGATATCAATCCAAATCGAATCGGTCTGCGGTATCCAGTAGAAGTCGGCTTGGTCGGGCGAAGCAAGGATGTGTTGCAGGCCCTGCTGCCCATGGTCGAACGCAAAAAGAAGCGCGGGTTCCTCGACAGCATTCAAGCGCGGATGAAGCAGTGGAACGCGCTGATGGACGAACGCGCAGGCCGAACGGACCTCCCGATGAAGCCGCAGGTCATTCCGCATCAGCTCAACCAATTCCTGAGCGATGATGCGATCATTGCGTGCGATAGCGGCACGGTCACGACGTGGGCGGCCCGCCACATCAAGATGCGCGGTGGAATGCAGTTCGCGGCCTCCGGGACCCTCTGTTCAATGGCCAACGCCTTGCCGTACAGCATCGGCGCCGCCGTGGCGTATCCCGGCCGGCAAGTCGTCTGCTTCGTGGGCGACGGCGGCCTGGCCATGCTCATGGGCGACTTGGTGACCTTGGTGAAATACAACCTGCCCGTGAAGGTGATCGTCATCAAGAATAACTCGTTGGGTCAGATCAAGTGGGAACAGCTCGCGATGGAAGGCCACCCTGAGTTCGGCGTGGAACTCCAGCCGATCAACTTCGCCGGGGTCGCGCGGGATTGCGGCATGGGCGGCTATACGGTCGAAGACCCACGAGAGGTGCCGGCCGTGCTGCGAGAAGCCTTTGCCTATCCCGGTCCGGCGTTGGTCGAAGCGGTGGTGGATCAGAACGAGCCGCCCATGCCCGGCAAAATGACGACGAAGCAAGCCTTGGCCTTTGCGGAATCGTTGGCGAAGGGAACCAAAGACCGATGGGAGATCATCAAGACGGTGATCGAGAACAAGATCCGTGAAGTCGTGTAATGTTCCGGAACGCCCCGTGAACCTTCCGAGCACCTATTCGAGTCTCCTATGCAACTGACTCATATTGAGCGGCGACAAGATCGATCGACGCATGCGCGTGACGAGAGACTCCGTGCCGATCGAACCGTGGATACCGAACGGTTGGAGAGGGATCTGAGACGATCGATCGAGGGAGAGGTCCGCTTCGATGCCGGCAGCCGAGCGCTCTATGCCAGCGACGCGTCGAATTACCGCCAGGTCCCTATCGGGGTCGTCATTCCGCGCCACGTCGATGACGCTGTTGCGGCGCTCGCGGTCGTGCGCCGTCACGGCGCGCCGATCCTCGCCAGAGGCGGCGGGACGAGCATGGCCGGACAGAGTTGCAATGTGGCGATCGTCCTCGACTTCTCAAAATATATGCATCGCGTGGTCGCGCTCGATCCTCGGCGGAAGCAGGCGCGTGTTCAGCCCGGCCTGGTGCTCGACCGATTGCAGTCCGCCGTCGCGCCTCATCGACTGACGTTTGCGCCCGATCCCGCCACGCATAATCACTGTACGCTCGGCGGGATGATCGGAAACAATTCATGCGGGACTCATTCCATGATGGGCGGCACCACGGCCGACAACGTCGAGGAATTGGACATTTTGACCTATGACGGCGTGCGGATGCGCGTCGGCAAGACCGACCCGGAACACTTGAGCCGCATGATGGCGGAGCCGGGACGCCGAGGCGAGATCTTTCGCCGGCTCAAAGCGCTCCGGGACACGTACGAGGACGACATCCGAACTCGATTTTCCAAGATTCCCCGCCGCATCTCGGGGTACAACTTCCCCGCCCTGCTGGATGAAAACGGATTCGATGTGGCGAAAGCGCTGGTGGGCTCCGAGTGCACCTGTGCCTTGATTCTCGAAGCGACGGTTCGCTTGGTCGATAATCCGCCCGCGCGGTCGCTCGTCGTCCTCGGCTATCCGGATGTGTACCGAGCGGGCGACCATATCCTTGAAATCCTGGATGCGCACCCGATCGGACTCGAGGGGATGGATCGCGTCCTGGTGGAAGACCTTGCGAAAATGAAAGGCGCCGTCAAAGGGCCGTCTCTGCTGCCGGAAGGGAACGGATGGCTGCTGGCCGAGTTCGGCGGCGAGACGCAGGACGAGGCGGATCGCCGGGCTACGCGCTTAATTGACTCGTTGACCAAACGAGGAGAATGGCCGAAGGCGAAGTTATTCTCCGATGCCGAGCAACAGGAGGCCGTCTGGTCGGTGCGAAAATTCGGCTTTGCCGCGGCCAATGTGCCGGGGCAGAAGATTGCCTGGACGGGATGGGAGGATTCCGCCGTGCCGCCGGCCAAGGTGGGCGCCTATCTGCGCGACCTTCGTCGATTGTTCGACAAATACGGCTACCAGTGCACGCTGTTCGGCCATTTCGGCCAAGGATGTATTCATACTCGGATCGACTACGATCTCACGACACACGACGGCATTCGGGCGTTTCGCTCGTTTCATCAGGAAGCCTCTGATGTGGTCTTGGGGTATGGCGGCTCCTTGTCCGGTGAACATGGCGACGGCCAATCGGTGGCCGAGTTCCTTCCGAAAATGTTCGGCGGAGAACTCGTCCGCGCGTTCGAAGACTTCAAGACTATCTGGGACCCCGATTGGCGGATGAATCCGGGAAAGGTCGTCCGGCCCTACCGCCTCGATGAAAACCTTCGCCTCGGCGCCGATTACAATCCGCCCGATGTCCGAACCTCCTTTCAGTTTCCACATGATGAGTACAGCTTCGCGCGCGCGAGCCGGCGATGCATCGGGATCGGAGAATGCCGGCGTGAACACAAGGGCACCATGTGTCCCAGCTATCGCGTGACGCGGGAAGAAATGCATTCGACGAGAGGTCGGGCACGCTTGCTGTTTGAAATGCTGGAGGGCGATCCACTGAAAGATGGATGGCGCGATGAGCATGTGAATGAAGCGCTCGACCTGTGCTTGGCGTGCAAGGGGTGTAAGGGCGACTGTCCGGTCGGCGTCGACATGGCGACGTACAAGGCGGAGTTTCTGTCTCATCACTACGCCGGGCGGCTTCGTCCCGTAGCCGCTTATTCAATGGGTCTCATCCATCTCTGGGCTCGGCTGGCGTCGCTGGCTCCTCACATGGCCAATTTCCTGACGCAAACTCCAGGCATTCGCTCTCTCGTCAAAGCGATTGGCGGCATCTCGCCTCACCGGCAAATGCCCGCCTTTGCCGCGCAGAGCTTCAAGGAATGGTTCGCGCGCCGCAGCTCTTCGCATCATCCTTCCCGGAATCCTTCGACAGCCGGCCGCCGCGTCATCCTATGGCCGGACACGTTTAACAATTATTTTTATCCGCGCACGGCGAAAGCGGCAGTCGAAGTCCTTGAAGCGCTCGGTTGCGAGGTCATCGTCCCGACGGCCCCGCTCTGCTGCGGTAGGCCGCTGTACGATTTCGGCATGCTGGACCAAGCCAAGCGCCTGCTCCGCCAAGTCCTCACCACGCTCCGGCCGGACATCGACGCGGGCACGCCGATGGTCGGACTCGAACCAAGTTGCGTGGCCGTCTTCCGCGATGAATTGACCAACCTCTTTCCCCATGACCAGACCGCGCGCCGGCTCTCGCTTCAGACCTTCACCTTGGCGGAGTTTCTCCACACGCAGGTGCCGAATGCCTTGCTTCCCTCATTGCAGGCCAGGGCGGTCGTCCATGGGCACTGCCATCAGAAAGCCGTGATGAAATTGGACGCCGAAAAGGAAGTGCTCGGCAAGCTCGGTCTGGATTTCACGATCCTCGATTCCGGCTGTTGTGGCATGGCCGGCTCCTTCGGTTTCAAGCGAGAGCATTTTGACACATCGCTCAAGGTCGGCAATCTTATCTTGCTGCCGGCTGTCCGAACGGCCTCGAAAGAGACGCTGATCATTGCCGATGGTTTCAGTTGTCGCGAGCAGATCCGTCAATTGACTGATCGGCGCGGCCTTCATCTGGCCGAGCTGTTGCATCTTTCCATGCAGAACGCAATCAAGCGAGGTCGAGGGATTGCCGACGGGAATGGGTATCGTTCGGCCTACCCGGAGAAGTCCTATTTTAAGCGAACCCGCATTGCATCTCTGGGCCCGCCGCGTAGCCTTGGGGTCTCCGCGTTGATGGGCGTATCCGCAGTGCTCATCGGCATGGCCGTGATGAAGCGTATGCGGACGGGTTCCGGAGGCCGCCGGCCCGGCGAGTAGCGTTACGGAATACGTCCCTTTCAGGCGTACTCATCGTTCCGGCAAGATCGGATTACATGAGGGTAAGAACGAACCTGTATTCGGAAATGGAGGGATCGATGCGCACTCTAATACTCGCAACCCTGATGACGATGGTTTTGACGGCCGCGTATGCCCCTCCGGCCGATGCGCGCGATAAGAGCGACGTGCTCAAAGCCAGCACCGTGGTCGGCATGAGGGTTCAAAGCACCGAGGGCAAGAAGCTCGGCGACATCAAAGACCTGGTCATCGATCCAGCTGACGGCAGCATCGGCTATGCCGTTCTTGATTTCGGCGGCTTTCTCGGCATTGGGGACAAGTATTTCGCCGTACCATGGGAGGCGCTGCAGTGGACGCCGGACCACAAAGCGATCGTGCTCGACGTCAGCAAGAAAGATTTGAAACAAGCGCCGGGATTCGATAAGAACAATTGGCCCGACTTGGGAAGCGAAGAACAAGCGCTCGTCATCTATGAGTATTACGGCATGCCGCTTCCCGGCGAGACGCAAGGCGCATCAAAAACGAAAAAGTAGTGAACGAGCGACTGAAGCACAGGAGCCGTGGCGGCAATCCAGAAGACTGAGTTTCGACTCAGTTCGCCACCCGTACCAGTACCTTCCCAAGGGGGCCGCGCGACAATCGAGCGAACCCTGCTTTCACTTCATCGAATGCGACGACGGAGTCGACGATCGGGCGACGGTGCAGCGTGTCGAGTCGAGCCGTAATCTGGCTCCACGCGGCTTGCGCGTCCTCCGGCGTATAATCGCCGACAGAGACGCCGCCGATTCGAATCCGACGGAAGAACAACGTGGCAGTATTGAACTGCGGCACGAGGCCGCCACTCCGACCGACGACACTGACCCGACCGCCGTAGCCCAAGGTCGCCACGACGTCCTGAAAGAGGCTCCCCCCGACATTATCGACCGCCAGATCGACCTTGCGCGGTGCAATGGCCGATGTCATATTCTTGACCCACTGGCTGTCGGTAGAATCGAAGACATGCGCCACTCCCAAGCTCTTCAGTGCGTCGACTTTTTGTGCACTCCGCGACAAGCCAATGACGATGAGATCCATCGACTTCCCGAGCAGAACGGAGGCCACTCCGACCCCACCGGAAGCACCCGTGACGAGAAGGACGGACCCTGGCCGCGGCGGCTGCGGCGGGTCGTTCCATTGCGTCAGCGCCTGCCAGGCTGTCAGAAAGACGAGCGGAGCCCCGGCCATTTCCTCCGAAGACCAGCCGTTCGGCACAGCGGTCACACTCTCTTCGGGAACGACGACCTTTTCAGCGAGTGTGCCCCACGTCTCCACTCCCACCTGGCACCGCAGAATGCCGACGATGTCGCCGATGCCCACACGGGCCACCTCGTGTCCCACCGCTACCACCTCCCCGACGCCGTCACGGCCGAGAATGTGCGGCAGCGGCGGATGGGCCGGATACATGCCACGCGCGAGGAACGCATCGGCAGGGTTCAGCGCGGCAAATCCGACCCGGAGCAGGATCTGTCCCGGACCAGGCTTGGGATCCGGCACGTCGCTCAGGCGGAGCGCGTCGACGCCGTCATATCCGTCCATCAACCATGCACGCATGTGCTCTTCCTAGAGTCACTCAATGCTTTGCCGTAACCGTTCAAATGCAAGCCCCCGGTCTCTGCAGTTCGGCGTACTGATCGTCTATAAACCATGCCATGAGGATCGACCTCTCGCTCCTTTTTTCACGAGGTGAGCGCGCGTTTACAAGTTGTGTTGAGCTTCTTGATGTGTCCTTCACGCTGTAACGCCTGACCTTTCGTCTGATGCGTTTCGGTATAGCGAACGCGAAAGGGACCACGCCCTCTGGTGTATTTCGCGCCGATTCCTTTCGCATGGGACTCAAGCCGGCGAGGGAGATCGTTCGTCACTCCCGTATACAGTGTTCCGTCTCGGCACTCGATGATGTAGACGATCCAGCTCACCACCGTGTCGCCTTCAACAATGGACCAATTCTTACCCACTTGGCGATTGTTACCTGATTGTTCCAGCGGAATAAAGACCTGTTTTGTGGTATAGAGTTGAAGCGCGTGCCGTGTACAGATCATCTTCGTCTCAACGACGATAAAGCCGACGGGTACTATGGCATCGCTCAAGAAGAAGGACGACTGTCCGAGCGAGTCACCCGAAACATTCTCCGGTACGTTGAACGAAAAGAACGATGATACGATTCACCGGCCCTCCGATTATGCTGTATATGATGCTAGTCCTGTCGAGCTGTACGTCATCCTGGACGCGACCGGACACATCGCAATTTGAAATCTGGAAGGAGCAGCAAAGATGCCAGGAGGCGGCTGTGCAGCGGTTTCCCGATGTCGGGGCTGACACCGCCCGTTCGGCTCAAGCCACTACCGAAGCGCGCCGTGCCTCGCGTCAACATGCGATCAATGACTGCATGGCCAAGAAGGGTTTTAGGCAAAGGGCCGCCGCCTCTTCGTGAGGTCCTGCCGGTATTCCCCGACACGAGAGAGACGCGGCCGACCTACTCTGTCCTGCCACTCGTTGACCGGCGTCCACAAATGATGCCAAGGTCTATCGTCTCTAGGCCGCCGCTTCCTGGCTGACCGTAATATCCTGCGCGGCAGCGGCCATGAAGATATTCCGGACGCGTTCGATATCATCAGGCCCCTCGCAATGCACAGAAATAAGAATGTGGCCCTCCCCGAGGCGCCCTTCATACCGCTTCGCTTCATATTCCGGGAGGCCGAGACCAATCAACCCGCCGGCTAATCCTCCGACGCTCGCCCCCAATCCCATGCCGCTGAGCGTGGCCAATAGCGGGCCTGCGGCGAGCAGAGGCCCGACACCGGGGATGGCAAGCGTACCAATGCCGGCGAGCAATCCAAGGACGGCTCCGAACACTCCTCCGGCGCTGGCCCCTGCGGCCGTCCCTTCCAGGGCTTTCGTCTGCTTCTCGATGCCCAGGCTCGGCCCAGTTTCATGATCGGGGATGAGCGCCGAGATCGCGTTCTGCGAAAATCCGTCCTTGCGCAGCGTGTCGATGATGTCCATCGCCTGTTCCCGGGTTGCGGCAATACAGTAAATAGCTTTGGCCATAATCTCCTCCTCTGTGCTACCGGCGAATCTCCAACCGGTCTTCAATGCGGTATGGCGTGATGGATTGAGCGATGCCTTTAATGCGATCCGCCTCGGCACGCGTGTTCACGGGACCCGTCAACACCACGCGATCGCCGTTGGTGACGATCATGACATTCTTAGCCTTAAACGAGAGCGAGTCGTCTTGAATAACCGCTTGGCGAATTCTCCGAGTGGTTTCGAGATCATTCGGCGCGTCCGATTGATCGAGTGGCGTGATGCCGGCCTCAAGCTGAGCCGATGAGTCCACTGCGTCATGTCCTCGGCTCTCGGCTGACGAAGATAGAGATTCGTGTGGCCCCTTTCCTCCTGTCGAGGCGGCGGGTAATGGAGCGCGCGGCTTCGCTTGTGTACGTGAGTCTGCGGTCGTTGTCGTAGAGTCCTGCGCCGAGCGGTCTGTGCTGAGAGAGCGACCCTGTTTTGCGTCTCCTACCGGGCTGCCGCTCATCGGTGGACTATTTGTATCCGTTGAGGCGCAGGCTGACGTCAGGATCATCGCCGTTCCGAGCATGAGGGTGAACGCCGTACTTCTCATCATCGCCTCCCTTGAACCTCTCGTCTTATTGTGGAGGCGTCAGGAGAATCGCCGAAAGGCGCGCAACAATGAAAAACGGGTAGGACGAGGACTGACGAGACGGCGCCGGCCATGGGACAAGCTTCGAGTTCACTGAACCAACAGTGGTATGCTGAGCCCGGATGGACAATACGAGAACGATCTGACGCCCGGTATCATAAGAACTGACGATCCTCTTCTGGTCGCCCGCTCGCGCTCACCTACTTAGCCGTAGTGCAATGAAGCCATGGAGCGTGTCAGCGTCATCGTTCCCGTATTCAACGCCGAACGGTTTCTCGCGAAGACAATCGAGAGCGTCCTTTCCCAGACCTATGCCGATATCGAACTGATCGTTGTAGACGACGGGTCCACCGATGGATCGGCCCGCATCCTTGCCGATTACCAGGATCATATCTGTGTCATCAGACAAGCGAACGCCGGGCAAAGCGCGGCGCGCAATACAGGAGCACGGATCGCGAAAGGGCGGTACCTGGCATTTCTTGATAGCGATGACATCTGGTATCCCGAGAAGCTCTCCCGGGAGGTAAAGGTGTTCGATGAGCGGCCGCATGCCGTCCTCGTCCACTCCGAAGTCGACTGGATGGACGAAGGCGGGGCGGTGTACCGACGCGGCATGACGCAACAGCAGCGCGCCAGAGATCGCTCTCGTTTGACGCACATCACGGGTCTCGATGTGTCGTTTATTCTGCCCTCTGCAATGGTCGTGCGGCGGGAGTCCTTTGAGGAGGTCGGCGGATTCGACACGGCTCTGCACAGCGGAGAAGATTTAGATTTGCCGATTCGGCTTCGAATGCTGGGCGAGATCGTTCTAGTGGCTGACTCCGGTCTTTGCTATCGGATTCATCCCGCGAGCCTCACGCGGAGCGGCGGCGACATACGTTATGCCAGCGGAGAGCGGCTGTGCCGAAAATTAGCGGCGAGGTTTACCCATGATCGGGAGAAGACGTTACAGCTCGATGCGCTGTTTGCAGAGCACTACCGCATGTGGGCATTTGAATATTTCCAAAAAGGACATCTGCGAAAAGCCGGACAACTCTGGATCCGGGCAGCGGTGCATGGCCTTCGCGGTTTTGTTCGTCGCTTGCCGGCTAAGACCCGGCCAGGAACCACGCCCACTCACTCCATCGAACACCATCGATGCGAACGGCGGCAGTAGTACCGCTCATGTCTCGTGCCTGCGCAATGAGATCCTCAGAATTGCTCCGCGCTCCATCTATGGTTGCCGCCGCTCGGTCCAGAGTGGTAGCGTCATCATAGTGGCAGCGACGAACGTAGGCGCTTCGTCTTGTACACAGAAAAGATGACAACCTTCATTCGCCGATGGTTGCAAACGGGGCTTAGAGCCCGTAAGCTTTACGTAGCACTGGAGAGGGAAGTTTTGCATGGCGACCACTGAACGAGATTACTATGCCGTCTTGGGAGTGTCGCGGACGGCCACGCCGGATGAGATTAAGAAAGCCTACCGTCGCCTTGCCCGCCAATACCATCCCGATCTGCATAGCGGCGCGAAAAAAGCGGAGATGGAAAAGAAATTCAAAGAGCTGAACCAAGCGAATGAAGTGCTCGAAGATCCGGACAAGCGAAAGAAGTACGATCGCTATGGGCATCGCTGGCAGGAAGCGGAAGCCTATGAGAAGGCTCGCGAACAGACCGGCGCGGGACAAAGGGGAGGCGCTGAGTTTCATTGGGGGCAGGAATCGCCGCAGGGCGAAGGCCAGGACTTCGGCGATTTTTTCGAAAATATCTTTCGTCGAGGCACGGACACCCGGCGCGGTGGCGGCTCGCCCTTCGAAGGATTCGCGATTCAGGGTGAGGATCTGGAGACGACCGTGCGGCTGACACTTCGTGAAGTGTTGACCGGGGTCAGCCGGCGTGTCCAATTGTCGGAGCCCATCCCATGCCCGACGTGTGGCGGAACAGGCAGACAGCGCGGCCGCCTCTGTCCCACATGCGGTGGCACCGGCAGTCGAGCCGAATTGCGAACGATCGATGTGAAGATTCCAGCCGGCGTACAGGACGGCACCCGCGTCCGCGTCGCGGGAAAGGGCGCACCTGGACACAATGGGGGAAAACCGGGCGACCTCTATTTGCTGGTTCAGATCGAGCCGCATGCGGTGTTTCAACGACAGGGCTCGGA
The DNA here is from genome assembly GCA_035273145.1 of Nitrospiraceae bacterium. Classification (GTDB taxonomy): domain Bacteria; phylum Nitrospirota; class Nitrospiria; order Nitrospirales; family Nitrospiraceae; genus JAICXS01. The sequence goes on along the minus strand of DATEPO010000356.1, from coordinate 6,210 downwards.
TATTCTTGTACAGTTGCCGGTCTGGCCATGGGAAGCCGTCTTAGGCGCCGACGTGCTGGTTCCCACGCTGACCGACCCGGTCCGCGTAAAAGTTCCGCCCGGCAGCCGGGCAGGGGCGAAGCTGCGTCTGAAAGCAAAAGGGCTGCCGACGGCAACCGGCGGTCGGGGCGATCTGTTTTTCACGCTTCAGATCGTCATGCCTCCGTCGCTATCAGACGAGGACCGCAAGTTATACGAAGAATTAGCACGGGCTCCGCATCCCGATCCGAGAGTGGAGTTGCTGCGCACAGCCGGTCGGGCTTAATTGTTTCGACGAAGGAGAAAGCGTGAGGAAGATCCGTGACCTTAGTTGAGTATGCGCTGTTTTCGTTCGGATCGCTCTTTATCATTATCGATCCTATTGCCGCGGTTCCGGCATTTCTCGCGATGACGGCACGAGAGTCGGTGACAGACCGGTTGCGGACGGCGCGAACGGCGTGCATTGTCGCAGTGGGAATTGTCGCCGGCTTCGGATTCATGGGACCGTCCCTGTTTCATATCTTGGGTATTACGATGCCCGCCTTTCAAATTGCCGCCGCGCTGGTCTTGCTCCTCGTCGCCCTGGATATGTTGCGGGCCCAGCGGTCCCCGGTGCAGGAGACGGCCGAAGAAACGGCTGAAGGCCTCACCAAAGATGATGTCGCGATCACACCGCTGGCCATGCCGATGCTGGCGGGACCGGGCGCCCTCTCGACGATGATCTTGCTCGACACCCAGGCCGCGAGCTGGGCCCACCGGAGCATTCTGTACGGCTGCCTGGCTGCGGTCGGCGTCGCCAGTTACCTCACGTTCAACATCGCCGGACGAGGCGCCCACTGGCTGAATCCGATTGCCATTAAAATCATTACCCGCCTCATGGGATTGTTATTGGCCGCCGTGGCGATTCAATTTATTTTCAATGCCGTCAAAGGAGAAGGAGGACTGATACCAGCGCGCGGTCTTATGATCACGAACGACCTCACATCAACCTAGAAAAAGAGGAGGAACCATGCAGACACGAACGGGATACTGGACGTCGCTGAGTGTGGGGATTGCCTTTCTGTCCGCCTTGAGCGTGCCGTCGGCCTTTGCGGACCCGGAAAACCCGCATGGCAAAGGCAGCTATGACAAAAGTGAGTACAGCCATGGGAAAGGTGAGGCCGAGCACGGCAAAAGTTACGGGAGAGACGGTCATGAGTACGGAGGCGGCCATGGCATGGGCATGATGGGCGGGTGGCACGCCAGTACGGGCCATTTGCTTCGTCATATGCTGAAGCACTCGACCGAGATCGGCTTGAAAGACGACCAAGTCGCAAAGCTGAAAGACATGCAGCTTAATCTGGATAAGACACGCATCAAAGCGGAAGCCGACATTATGATTTCGGAGCGTGAACTGCGAGCCATGGTCGAGGATGATAAATCGGATCTGTCGGCCATCGAATCCAAACTGAAAGAGGGAGAATCTCAGGAAGCCGCGTTGCGAATGGCGGCGATCAAGATGCGGCGCGAAGCCCTGGCGCTGCTGACGCCTGATCAGCGGGGCAAATTAAAATCGGAGCATGAGAAAATGTTGCCGCCTCATCGTGTGGATGGGGGAAGCCCGCATGGCGAGTCCTCAGGCGGCATGAAAAAGGGCGGCGGACACTAATCCCGATTGGAGGTGCGAGATGAAACCAGCGGGTCTTACTCTAGCACTCGTCGTCGGCGCTCTACTGCTCTTCAATATACCGGCGTGGAGCGACAGCAAGGGGAAAAAGGATAAGGGAGAAGACGCACACGTCACCGACCTGATGAAGGAGGCGAAAATAACGATCGAGCAGGCCATTAAGACCGCTGCGGAAAAAGCGCCAGGCACGATCGTCGAAGCCGAACTCGAAAAGAAGCACGGCAAGACTGTCTGGGAAGTCGAAGTCGTCGGCGCAGACGGCGCCGTCACGGAGGTGCACATCGATGCGGCGTCCGGCGAGGTCATCGACACGGAGATGAAGCCTGACGAACATAAGAAGGAAGGGAAGAAGGGCAAGAAGTAACCTCCCGCACATTAGTGATTATAGGGGGCCGCGACCCAGCGGCCCGCTATCTCATCAGCCCGCTATCCGCCGCCGCATGCTGAGATTATCCCTTCCTATGGTTTGTCCAGTTGCAGGCCATCCGGTGAAGATGGTACAGAATACCATCGTCGAGAAATGACCCCGCTGTGCCGAGTGATCGAAAATCGAAGAATCCGACCTGAGCGGAGTTAATGCAGAATATTCAAAATGATTTTCTAGCGACCATAAAGCCGGCGGCCTTTTTCAACATCCTGCTACAGAGGACTGTATGCTGATCGATCCCAGACACAAAAGCCATACTCTCATGGATGGTCCCGGCCGCGCGCCGGCCCGCGCCATGCTCAAAGCCGTTGGGTTCACCGATGAAGATCTGTCGCGTCCGCTGGTCGGTGTCGCGAATACCTGGATCGAAGTAATGCCGTGCAACTATCATTTGCGGCGATTGTCCGAACGCGTGAAGGCCGGGATCCGGGCGGCCGGCGGAACCCCGATTGAATACAATACCATCGCGGTTTCAGACGGGATCTCGATGGGCACCGAAGGCATGAAAGCCTCGTTGATCAGCCGCGAAGTCATTGCCGATTCCATCGAGCTGGTGGCGCGCGGGCATCTGTTCGATGCGGTGGTGGCACTTTCGGGATGCGATAAGACCATTCCTGGGACCGTCATGGCCTTGGCTCGACTCAATGTGCCCTCGCTCATGCTCTACGGCGGCTCGATCATGCCGGGTCAATTTCAAGGCCACGATGTGACCATTCAAGATGTGTTCGAGGCGGTCGGCAAACATGCGTCCGGCAAGATGACGAATGCAGAATTGAAAGACTTAGAAGATCACGCCTGTCCCGGCCCTGGCGCCTGCGGCGGGCAGTTCACGGCCAACACGATGGCGATTGCCTTCGAATTTTTGGGAATCTCCGCCATGGGTCTGAACGGTGTTCCCGCGATGGATAGCCACAAGGATGACGTCGCGTTTGAATGTGGGCAGATGGTCATGGCGTTATTGAAGCGCGGTCTTCGGCCGAAACAGATTATCACCCGCAAGTCGCTGGAGAACGCCATTGCAGCCGTCGCCACGACCGGAGGCTCGACGAACGCCGTCTTGCATCTTCTGGCCGTCGCCCGGGAAGCCGGCGTGAGGCTGTCGATCGAGGACTTCGATACCATCAATCGCAAGGTGCCGCTGTTGGCCGACCTCAAGCCCGGCGGCCGGTTCACGGCGGCCGATCTGTTCAAGGCCGGCGGCACGACTCTCGTCGCCAAGCGCTTGATGGATGCCGGCATTCTGCATGGCGATCAACTGACGGTCACCGGTCGCACGATCGGCGAGGAAGCCAAGAACGCGAAAGAGACGCCGGGCCAGAACGTCTTGCGGCCGCTCTCCAATCCCATCAAGCCGACAGGCGGTCTCGTCATCCTCAAGGGCAATCTGGCTCCTGAAGGATGCGTGGTGAAGGTCGCCGGCCATTCGATCATGACTTTCACAGGTCCCGCAAAAGTCTTCGATCGAGAAGAAGATGCCTTCGCCGCTGTGAACGCAAAGCAGATTAAGGCGGGCGATGTCGTCGTGATCCGCTATGAGGGTCCGTCCGGCGGGCCCGGCATGCGGGAAATGTTGGGGGTGACCGCTGCGATCGTTGGGGCCGGGCTCGGCGACTCGGTCGCGCTGCTGACAGACGGCCGCTTCTCCGGCGCTACGCATGGCTTGATGGCAGGCCACGTCGCGCCTGAAGCGGTGAAAGGCGGGCCGATCGCAGCCGTCAAGAACGGCGACCGGATCACATTCGATATCGCCAAGCGGCGACTCGATGTGGATCTGACGCAGGCCGAACTCAAAGCCCGTCTGAAAAAAGTAAAGACTCCGGTCCCACGCTATACTATGGGCGTGATGGCGAAGTACGCGCGACACGTGTCGTCGGCCTCCGAAGGCGCTGTCACGAGCTAGAACAAGACATGGCTCGCGGTATGCCAACATGAAATTTCACGAGCTTGTTCGCGTGGATTACCATGGCTCAAAAGAAGTGCCGACTGAGGTGAGGAATCCATAATCCGATGATCGACCTAAAATACCGACTGATTATTGAAGCCACTGAAGATCCAAATTTCTTTGGATTTTATTCTCCAGACCTTCAAGGCTTCACCGGTGTCGGTCATTCTATCGAAGATTGCCTGTACAAGGCCAAGTGGGGAATCGACGAGCACATTGAAGTGCCAAAAGAACACGGATTGGCCATTCCAAGCCCAAATCCTAATCCCACTGTACTCATTCAAAACGAACGACGTCTGAATCCATCTCCCGTTAAGGAGAAGACTATCGCTTATTCCAAGGGCTTGATCGACGATTACGGGACAGCCCCGGTCAGCGCCTGCAGCAGCAAGGATAACGACTCTTCGCTATAGCTCGACTGGAGCGAGGCTTTAATCTCTTCAAGTAATCGATTCGCGTCAGGACCCAGCCCTCGAATTACAGCACTCGCATCCCCTCCCTGTAATTCCTGTTGAAGCGTACCGCCGGTGATCTGCCCGTCGGCCATCTTCTTTTGCAGAATGAGAGCCAGTGCTCTGATCTTAGACAGGAGGTCCGGCGAAAATCCGCCCAATGCGCCGGGCTCCTCACGTTGTGTAAGAGCATCTGCCCCAGTTTGACCCTGACTGAGGTGAGTTAAAAATAGACTCCCACTCACCAGGCATAGGACAATCATGTATTTCATGGATTCCTTCCTTATCCCAGCACCCTGGTCGCCCTTGTGCCGGCACATTCCTAAACCATCGAATGGACTTTATGAAGTCATCCCACTTGTGACGCTTCAGTGCCCATCTCCCGAGATGTGCCGCCTCGTGGAATTCCTCCAGCACGTTGTTTCTCTCGTTGGAGGACCTCCTCCGCTTGCCGGCGATCCGTGATATCTTGGGCAAAGACGAGGACGCCGATGATATTCCCGTCTGGATCGCGATAGGGAACCTTATCCGTCTGGACCCATCGCTTCCCTCCCAACGGTGTCTGATATAACTCAACGATGTCGAGCTTTGCCTGACCGCTCTGGATGACATCCATATCGTCCTGATAATACTTATTCGCTTCATCGGGATACAAATCCTGCGTCAACTGTCCCTCGACTTCGGCCACCGTCTTGTGAATCGATTCTGCAGCCCGTTGGTTGGTCCTGATAATGCGGTTGTGGCGATCCTTGTACCACACCATAGCAGGGATCAAGTCCAAGAGTGCCTGCTGTTCGATTTGCTGCTGGCGAAGTTGCGCTTCCCATCGCTTGCGATCGGTGATGTCGCGCACGATCGCGCTGTAACACTGGCCCTCTTTCGTGCCCCACGCGCCGATGGAGAGCTCGATCGGAAACTCTTTCCCGTCTTTGCGAAGTCCTTCGACCTCGATCGTCCTATCGATGACCGCCATCTCGCCCGTTCGCTCGTAGCGCGTCAGTCTCTCTTGATGCGCCTCACGAAAGCGGGCCGGCATGATGATCACCAGTGGTAGCCCCAGCACCTCTCGTTCACTGTACCCGAACAAGCGCTCCGCAGCCCTGTTCCAGAACAGAATGCTTCCCTGTCGGTCGGCACAGATAATCGCCTCCGCTGCAGATTGCATCACGGCACGAAACCGCCCTTCACTTTCTGTCAGCGCGGTTTCTGTGCGTTTCGCTTCCGTCGTCAATGCCCGCATTCCCACCGCGCGCGCCAGAATCGCTTTAAGCTCATCACGATTGTAGGGCTTCATCAGATAGGCAAAACTTCCCCTGCTCAGCGAGGCGACCGCCTTTTCGCTTTTGGCGAATGCCGTCAGCACAATGACAGGCAAGTGAAAATCGAGCTGATTGAGGGCTTGCAACACCGCCATGCCATCTTGGTCCGGCAGACCTAAGTCGAGGATGACGGCATCCAAACGCTGTTGTTGAGCTTTGGAGATGCCTTCCTGTCCGGTATGTGCCAGATGCACGTCATAGCCATTGGCGATGAGAAGGTCCTGAAGGGCGATGCAAATATCGTATTCGTCATCGATGATGAGAATAATGGGGCGGGGGGAATTCATTAGGGAAGTAAGATTGGACCTTTCCCGCGCGCGGGTCAAGTGGAGTGCTGGTTTTATGCTGGTTTTAATAGAAGCCCGAACGGCTATGAGGCCTTTTTC
>DATEPO010000355.1:0-6292 GCA_035273145.1 Nitrospiraceae bacterium | reverse complement strand
TCTCATTACCGAAGCGGCGCGAGAGCACGGCCTGGTGCTCGACGAGGCGGGCTTTCAGCGTGCCCTTGAGGAGCAGCGAGAGCGGGCGAGAAAATCGGCGGGTTTTGAGGTCGTCGCCGCGAAGCCGGTGATCGAAGACTTGATCGGGAAAATAAAATCCTCCGAAGCGATTTCTGTCCATCTGCAGGAAGACCAACCGAGGATTCTCAAGTACGTGGCCACTGAGTTCGTGGGGTATGACCATCGCGAGGCCGATGGACTCGTTCAAGCGATTCTGAGGAACGACCAGCTCGTGAAGGAAGCGGTGGAAGGTGACGAGGTCGAATTGGTGCTGGACGTTACGCCCTTTTATCCTGAAGGCGGAGGGCAGGTCGGCGATCAGGGGGTGATCAATGGGCCTGAGGGTCGCGTGGAAGTCCATGAGACGACGCGGGCCGCACCCGGCTTGATCCTGCATAAGGGAATCGTCCGTGCAGGACGTGTTCGCGAATGGGAGCGCGTTCATGCGACGGTCAATGCGACGACCCGTATGGATGCCGCGAGGAATCATACGGCTACTCATCTGGTGCACGCCGCGCTGCGGGAAATCCTCGGTCCGCATGTGAAGCAGTACGGCTCATTGGTGGCGCCGAACCGGTTGCGGTTCGACTTTGCGCATTTCAAGCCGCTGTCCTCTCGCGATATCGATGAAGCGGAAGCGCTCGTGAATGAACAGGTGCGCCGAAATGCGCGCGTGCAGACGAATGTCATGGGAATCCAGGAAGCCGTGTCCGCGGGGGCGTTGGCCTTCTTCGGCGATAAGTATGGCGACACCGTCCGGGTCGTGGCCATCGATGCGTTCAGCAAGGAATTATGCGGCGGTACGCACTGCGGCCAGACCGGAGAAATCGGATCGTTTCGGATCATGTCGGAAACCGGCGTGGCAGCCGGCGTGCGAAGAATGGAAGCGCTCACCGGCAGTGGTGCGATGGCCCATATGAAGCAGTTGGAGACCGAGATTCGAGAATTGACGGACCTGCTCAAAGTCGGCCCCTCCGAACTGGTAGCCAAAACGCGGAAGCTCCTCGCTCAATTAAAAGATAAGGAGCGGGAGCTGGAGCAGGTGAAATTGAAATTAGCCAGCGGCGCCAAGGATGAGGCCGACGTGCGGACCATACGGGGGATTCGGGTCCATGCGCAGCGGGCCGACGGCATGGCGATGACCGAACTGCGCGCGCTCGTCGATCAACTGCGCGATAAATTGAAGAGCGGCATCATCGCCTTGGGTTCTGTCCAGGATGAAAAGGTCGCGTTGCTTGTGGCGGTGACGAAAGACTTGGTCGGCCGGGTGCGGGCCGGCGATTTGATCAAAGAGATGGCCACCGAAATCGGCGGAACGGGCGGCGGCCGGCCGGAATTGGCGCAGGCCGGAGGCAAGAACCCGGAACGGCTGGATGCGGCCTTGACGAAGGTGTTCGAGTTGGTGGAGAGGGCAGTGGGTACATGATGCGAAGGAGGCGGCTGGGACTCCCCTCTGTGCTCGCAAAACGCGCACGCGAAGACGGTGCTCGCCCCATGCGCGCCGTGCAGGGGAAGTCCCAGCCGTCTCCACTGCTCATTGACGGTTTTTGGAGTGGAAGAGCAGTTGAATAAGAAACGAATACTCGCCCTCGATCCTGGAACCAAACGCATTGGCGTGGCGTTGAGTGATGAGATGGGATGGATTGCGCAGCCGCTGGAGACGTTTGAGCGACGCTCGATCACGGCCGATCTCACACATATTCGGCACCTGGTGCATGAGCATGAGGTGGACCGGGTGATTCTTGGCATGCCGTTTCGATTGGATGGGAGCGTCGGTCCGGCCGCTGAACAAGTCGGACAGTTCAAGGTGATGCTGGAAGGCGTGCTGACGGTTCCCATCATTCCATGGGACGAGCGTCTGACGTCGAAGTCGGCTGAGGCGATACTCATCGAGGCCAATGTCAGCCGAAGAAAGCGAAAGGGCGCGGTCGATCGGGTGGCCGCCGCGATTCTTTTGCAGAGCTATCTGGAATCTCTCTCGGCGGAGAAGCCGTCTAGTTCAAGTGATTCAACCCTGTTGCAGGACGAGGCGACGTGGGACGACCCGTGACGCGACGATGGCTGCCCTGGGCCATCATCGCTTCCCTCAGCGTCTTGATCCTGTCAGGATTTCTCATCATGCTCTGGATCACGAGCCCGGTGGTCCGTTCCTCGACCGGTCCCCCACCTCCCATACAGATCGTCGAGATTCCCGATGGCGCGACCTTCCGTCAAGTGGCGGCCCTCTTGGAACACGAGCGGGTCATTCCAAGCCGGTTGGGCTTTCTGTTGCTGGGACGGCTGACCTTGGCCGACCGCCGTATTATCCCCGGCGAGTATGCCTTGCATGGCGGCATGGCTCCCCGGGACATCTTAGCCAAACTGCTCGCCGGTCAAGTGGTGCTCCATCCCGTTACGATTCCAGAAGGCTTCACGGTCGCTCAGATCGCGGCCTTGCTCGAAGAGAAGGGATTGACGAATGCCAAGGAGTTTCTCGCGCGCGCACAAGACCGGGATTTTATCATCAGCGCGTTTCATCTCGATCTGCCGAACTTGGAAGGCTATCTGTTTCCCGACACGTATCATTTTTCGAGACATGCCAAAGCCAGAGAGATGATTACGACCATGATGGACCGCTTCTGGCAAACCTTTACGCCGGAATGGCGCCGACGCGCCGACGACATTCATATGACCGTGCATCAGGTGCTGACCTTGGCGTCGGTCATCGAGAAAGAAACCGGAGCCGACGGCGAGCGCGAGTTGATTGCGTCGGTGTTTCACAATCGTTTGCGGAAACGTATCCCCTTGCAAAGCGATCCTACCGTCATCTACGGGATGACGTCCTTTGACGGCAATCTGAAGCGGCGAGATTTGGAGAAGACGACGCCCTATAATACGTACCGCCTGACCGGCCTCCCGCCGGGCCCGATCGCCAATCCGGGCGCGCATGCGATTCGGGCGACGCTCTATCCCGCGTCGACGACGTTTTTGTATTTTGTGTCGAAGAATAACGGAACGCATCAGTTCTCCTCGACGCTGTCTGAGCATAACTTGGCCGTTGACCGATATCAGCGTCGCCATTCGAAACGCGCATCATAAGAGAAGGAACGATATGCTTCATTCATGGTCCGATCTGCCTGCCCGCATCGATCACACCCTTCTCCGTCCGGAGGCCACGAGAGCGGATATCCAACACCTGTGCGAGGAAGCCAAGCGCTATGGGTTCCGGGTGATCTTCGTCCCGCCGTGTTATGTAGCGGAGGCGGTCGAGGCATTGATAGGCACGAACATCCTGGTCGGCATCCCGGTGGGGTTTCCGTTAGGTTGCCATACCACCGCGACGAAAGTTCACGAAGCGAGCGAAGGCATTCGTCGAGGGGCGGCTATCGTCGATATGGTCATCAACATCAGCCGGCTGAAGTCCGGCGATGACGACGCCGTGCGAGTCGATATCGCTGAAGTGGTTCAAGCGACACGGACGGCTGAGCATAAAGTCATTCTTGAGACCTGTTATTTGACCCAGCAAGAAAAGCTGACCGCCTGTAAATTGATTGTCGAGGCGGGCGCCGAATATGTAAAGACGTCCACAGGGTTCGGCGCCGGCGGCGCGACCGTGGCGGATGTCGCGCTGCTCAAACAAGCGGTCGCCGGCAGGGCGAAGGTGAAGGCGTCCGGTGGCATTCGAAATCTGGCGGCGACCGTAGCAATGCTTGATGCCGGCGCCGATCGAATCGGCACCAGTGCCGGTGTGAAGATCATTGAAGAGTGGGCCAGTCAACGGCAGCACTCTTTGCCGATCGGTCGGTAGGAGGGTTCATGGAACTTCGAAGAGGGGGGCGTGTTCCACTTCAGCTCTCCGTCTCCTTCGCATTCGATGAGGATACGGGTACAGGCGTCATGTATAACCTGTCAACGGAAGGGTGCGCCATCGAAAGCGAGACGCATGTACCGATGAACTCGTATCTGCAGATGGAAGTGCGGATGTCCCCGGATGAGGCGCCGGTGCTTATCGAGTTTGCGGCTGTCCGATGGTCCACCCGAACTGAATTCGGGGCGGAATTCTTGACGCTTCATGACGAAAGCAAGAAACGCATCGCAAAATATCTCGCCACAAGGAACTGATCGTCCCATGTCGACATCTGTTATCCCTTCCGTTTGAGCTTCTGACTTCTTCCGGTAGAGTAGCGCATGCTTTCGGGTGCTTACCCCTCCCATACTCCATACCGTTCTCGCGCGTTTGTTCACAATCTTCAGATGGCAGTTCTGTTTGAGCAAAAGTGGCAGCAATGGAAGCGATGTCGAGGATGACCTGCGCCTCTGTCGTCATAGAATCGGACGACGTGATGACGAGAAGCCTTTCCGACCTTGAGACGCTTCTGCTATCATGCGCCGTGATTAATCGAGCGATCGTCATGGTCGTAGATGGATTCGGCGTCGGCGCGCTTCCCGATGCCGTCGCGTACGGCGATGGCGGGTCGAATACGTTGGCACATGTCGCCGATGCCGTCGGTGGATTGAAGCTGCCCATTTTAGAATCGTTGGGCCTGGGATGCATCGGGGAGTTCAGCGGCGTGAGACGATCGCCCGATCCGGACGGATGCTTCGGCAAGATGGCCTCATTATCGAAAGGTAAAGACTCGATTGCCGGGCATTGGGAGATTGCCGGCGTCGTCGTCGAGCGACCCTTTCCAACCTATCCCAATGGCTTTCCGCCCGAGCTGATGAGCGAGTTTGAGCGGGCGATCGGGCGAAAGACGATAGGCAACCGGGTCGCGTCGGGCACGGACATTATCAAAAAGTTGGGCGCGGAGCACCTGCGCACCAAGTTCCCCATCGTGTACACCAGCGCAGATAGTGTGTTTCAGATCGCCGCACATGACCGCGTGGCGCCCGTGGAGGAACTCTACGACTGGTGCCGTATCGCGAGAAAGCTGCTGAAATCACCGCATCTCGTCGGCCGCGTGATCGCTCGGCCGTTCACCGGCGAATCTGGGCGCTTTACCCGCACCGCCGGCCGGCGCGACTTTTCGGTCGCGCCAAGCGATCTGACCCTGTTGGATCACGTGAAAGCATCCGGACAGCCGGTTATCGGCATCGGAAAGATCGAAGACCTCTTTGCCGGACATGGACTCACGCAATCGATCCATCTGGCGTCGGATGCCGACAATTTCGATGAAGCGATCAAGCGGCTCCATACGGTGCCTCGCGGACTCCTGTTCATCAATCTGGGGGAATTCGATACCCTGTATGGCCATCGTAACGATGCGGTTGGATGGGCTAAGGCGTTACAGACCTTGGATGGAAAATTACCCACACTACTTCAGACACTCCGTCCTGACGATATGTTCTGTATCACCGGCGATCATGGAAACGATCCGACCACTCCGAGCACCGACCATTCGCGGGAATATGTGCCGCTTCTGATTTATGGGCCCCGCCTCGCGCGTGGCGTAAATGTGGGGACGCGGCAAACCTTCGCGGATTTAGGGCAGACCATCGCGGAGGCTTTGGGGACCTCCATGCTGACTGCCGGACAAAGTTTTCTGGCCGCCGTCCGAACAGGATAAATCTGATGACTTCGTTCGATAGGCAAGTGACTGCCTTAGGTCTTGTGTTGCCGGCGCCCCCGAAGCCGGTCGCCACCTATATTCCTGTCGTTCGAACCGGTGATTTGCTGTTTCTCAGCGGCATGATTCCGTTTCGAGACGGCGCGTTGATCCTGTCGGGCAAGGTGGGCGACGAAGTCTCTGTCGAGCAAGGGTATGAGGCCGCGAAGGTCTGCGTGTTAAATGCCTTGGCCGTCATTCGGCAGGAAGTAGGCACACTCGATCGTGTCAAGCAGGTGGTAAGAATGGTAGGCTATGTCGCGTCGACCGCCGAGTTTATTCAGCATCCTGCCGTCATGAACGGAGCATCCGATCTGTTAGTCAAGATTTTTGGGGACGCCGGCCGACATGCCCGCGTTGCCATCGGTGCAGTGGCCCTGCCGCTTAATGCCCCGGTTGAAATTGAATTAATCGTGCAAGTGTCGGCCGTGTAAGCGTCCGCGTCTACTTCACACCAAGTTTGCACATAAGATTCGCTCTCCGGGATCCAATCACGGCTTCAGGTCCCTATGTCTTAATGGACCGGTATAGACTCTCAATGCAAAGAGAGCATTTGGTAGTGTGGCCCACGATAGCTTAATACAACGACTCACAGGGCAGAGCTGTAGATCTTTCAGACCTCTAGTGAGGGCCATCAAGTCGAGTCT
>DATEPO010000354.1:0-13529 GCA_035273145.1 Nitrospiraceae bacterium | reverse complement strand
CGCCACCAAGAACACGGGCGCCATGATAAAACACCATCGACTGTCCCGGTGCTAATGTGCGTTGAGGCGCCTGAAAGACGATGCGCAACGTCCCATCGGGCGTCGGGTAAAGCTGCGCGGGCGCAGCCGGAGTGGCGTAGCGAATTTTAACGTCGGCCGACGTTGGCCGAGTGAAAAGAGTCTCATCAAAGAGATTGAGATCCGACACGGTACACTCAGACCTGAACAGTCCGTCTTCGGGGCCCAGCACGACGGTATTGGTTTCGGGTGCCACATGCTGGACATAGAGCCGCTCGCCGGTCGCGATCCCCAGCCCGCGCCGCTGCCCAGGAGTGTAATAGGCGATGCCCTCATGTCGACCCAAGACGTGTCCGGTTGCGTCGGTAAAGTTCCCCGGTTTTTTTGACGTGGGAGACTCGATTTCGATGAAGGTTCGGTAATCGCCCTGCGTCACGAAACAAATCTCCTGACTCTCCTTTAATTCATCGGCCGGTAAGCCCAGGGATTCCGCGCGTTGCCAGACGTCCGGTTTCTGCATCGTACCCACGGGAAACAAGAGCTTGGGAAGCCACGTTGGATGAAGGCGATACAAGAAATAGCTCTGATCTTTTCGAACGTCCAACGCACGTTGCAGAGACCATCGACCGGCCTCTTCGGCTACCCGGGCATAGTGCCCCGTGGCCACAAAATCCATCGAGCGTGCCTGGGCGATGGAATAGAGCGACTGCAATTTCACACGCTCATTGCAGCGCACGCATGGGTTAGGAGTGGTGCCAGCGAGGTAACCGGCCAAAAAATCATCGATGACCCCTGCCCTAAAGTGCGCCCTGGCATCAACCACCTCGTGTAAGATGCCGAGTCTCTTCGCGGCAAACTTCGCGATGCCTACCTTGCAGCAGCTTCGCTCTTGCCACCGCTTCGACACTGCTGATTCATCTTCGTGTTCCCACACCTGAAGCGTGACGCCATGCACTTCATAGCCCTGTTCTACAAGAAGCGCGGCGGCAACACAGCTATCCACCCCTCCGCTCATGCCAAGAATAACCGTTGGTCGCGACATTGGCTCCGTCTACGATAAAGAGGACTCTTGGGCCCGCATCTTCCCTCGATGCATGGCCAGGTTATGGACCTTGTCCGGATTTTGACTGTCAGGCTCGGTCCGTTCAGCTACTTTATTTGCACCCATTTCACACATGCCATGATGGTGTGCTCCTTCTTCCATGGCCAGGAGAGGCGCGCGCACATCTCCAATGACGATCGCCGTCTTCAGCAGTTGAACCTTCTCAGTTGCCGTAATGGTAGCGTTGACTTTGCCGCCGCAAATGACGATGCCGGCGACGATCAATCCTTTGATTGCCGCATGTTCACCGATAATCAACGTGCCCTTCGCGTGGATCTCTCCTTCGAGCTGACCATCGATTCGCACGGTACCATCAAATCGGATTACACCCTTGAAGTCAACTCCACGACCCAGAAAGGTGAAGTTTTCTTCGCGTTCCTGTTGGGGCTTTTTTCCATTTAGTTCCCACATGGCTTCCTCCTGTGTGCAACCAAGGAGCTATGCGCTATACCTTGGCTCTGGTTGGCTAAGGGACCGTCTCACTGCACAGACGGCAAGATGATCGGAACTGTGATGATTATTGACAGCCAAGATAGAAAAAATGTGAGGGCCGAGGTCTATCGTTGGAGCATGCTTGTCAAGGAATTCAGCCTTTCGGCACGGCCAAGAGCATCTCGATCAAACGATCAAGCTCCTCAAAGCCAAAATAGTGTAGCATAATCTTTCCACCTCTCCGGCCCTTCTGGATTGCGATGCGGGTTCCGAAATGTTTTTGAAGACGCTCTTCGATGTCCGAGTGGAGTGTTGCGCGCTTCAGGGCGCGTTTCGGCTTTGTGTCTTGAGACGCGATTTTTTCAGCTTGCCGAACAGACAATTGACCGTCAATGATCGAGCGCGCAAGCGATTGCTGTGCCAAGGGCGTGGGCAATCCCAGAATCACTTTGGCATGACCGGTTGTCAATTGGCCTAACTCAACTAACTGCTGGATATCGCTTGGTAAATTTATCAGTCTCGATATATTTGCGATGGAGGAGCGATCCTTCCCTATTCGCTGGGCGACTTCTTCCTGTGTCAACCCAAATTCACTTATCAGACGATGGTACGCGCGTGCCGCTTCCATGGGATTCAGATCCTGCCGCTGAAGATTTTCGACAAGAGCCAATTCCATTGCCTGTCCATCACTGGAATTTCTGATCACCGCCTTGATGGTTGTGTATCCGGCAAGCCTGGTTGCGCGAAAACGACGTTCACCTGCAATGAGTTCATAGAAACCGTCTCCTTTTCGCCTCACCATGATCGGTTGGATAAGCCCATTTTTCTTAATCGATTCGGATAGTTCAGATATCTCACGTTCTGAAAATGTAGTGCGAGGCTGATACCGGTTCGGGATGATTTGGCTCAAAGGCACTTCTTGCACATCGGAATGTTGCGGAATCGGTTCCTTAAAGTGAACCGTCGGCAGGAGTGCCTCAAGGCCTTTACCGAGAGCTTTCTTCTCCATGAGCGAGAACCTCCTTTGCCAATTCGAGATAGGCCTGCGCACCTGCTGATGCTGCATTATAAAAGGCAGCAGGCTGTCCATAGCTGGGGGCTTCGGCCAGTGTGACATTCCGCGGAATCACAGTCTTGTAAACTTTTTCTTTGAAATGGTTACGAATTTCTTCTGAAACCTGGCGGGCGAGGCTATTTCGTGAGTCGAACATAGTCAACAAGATGCCCTCAAGCTCCAAGGACGGATTGAGTCCGCCTTGAACACGCTTGACGTTGGCCATGAGACGTCCGAGCCCCTCCATTGCATAATACTCACATTGCACTGGCACCAATACCGAATGGGCTGTCACTAACGCATTGATGGTCAAAAGGCCCAATGCGGGTGGGCAATCGATAATGATGTAATCATAACGGTCAGTCAGTCCCTGCAAGGACTTTTTGAGAACTTTTTCACGTTCATCCACACTAACAAGCTCTACTTCAGCCCCTACCAAATCTGCGGTGGCGGGAACGATCCACAGCCTTGAGACAGCAGTCACAGAGATCGCACCGCTCAGAGGATGGCCTCTCATGAGAGAGTCATATAACGAATAGGATAAATTTTTTGCGTCTATTCCCACCCCACTGCTCGCATTCGATTGAGGATCCATATCGATTATGAGAACCGCTTGATCATTGATTGCTAAAGACGCCGATAAATTAATGGAGGTAGTCGTCTTCCCGACGCCGCCTTTTTGATTGGCTATTGCAATGATTCTTGCCATATTTCTTGTCTCTTGAAACGCTTTCGATGCTGAGTGTTCCACGTGGAACACCCAAATCAGTTGCGTCTCTTTAAGGTCGTTAAGACTCTATGTCCATACCCACAAGGGAGATCATAGGACAGCTCGCCTTCAACCTCAAAGCAGGCTGACGATTCACTTTTCGAAAACGGCTTTGACCTAAAGAGTAGGAGTTTCCCGTTCTCCGCCAGTAGCTCGAAACAGAGGTCGATGATCCGACTTAGGTCCAAGGCTCTGCTTGTGATGTAGGAAAATATTTCGTGATGTGCGTGATCAGCGACAAAGGCTTGAAGAGTCTTTGGTACGGCACGGATGTTTCTTAATTCCAGTGTGCCGATCAAATGCCGTAAAAATGCAATTTTCTTTGAAGTAGGCTCGAGCAAAGTAACAGCGAGCTCTGGAAATGCAATCTTCAGGGGCACTCCAGGAAATCCAGCCCCTGATCCTATATCCAAGAGATCCGCATTCTTTCGCACTCCAACCATACTCTTGCTGCAAGCAATCGAGTCGACAAAGTGTTTGACAATGATCTCTCGTGGCTGAGTAATCGAGGTCAGGTTTGTTTTGCCATTCCAGGCGCTTAATTCACGGAGGTAGGTTTGGAAAAGACTTAGCTGTTCTTGGGAAAGCTGAACACCAAATTCCGACGACCAATGAGCCAGCTCGTTGGTCTGTTCCACGTGGAACAAGTACGCTATGCGGGCCATCTGCGTCAAGCGGTTTTTCTTTAAATGAAGAAAGGCTAGTGAGTGGCTTGCTGACGATCTCGTTCTAAGGCAACGAGCAAAAGAGAAATGGCTGCGGGCGTCACTCCGGAAATTCGTGAAGCTTGCCCTACAGAAGACGGACGAACGCGTTCAAGTTTTTCCAAGACTTCCCGAGAGAATCCCACAACTGATTTATACTGAAATGTCGATGGAATACATCGCTCTTCCAGTTTCTTAAATTTAGCGACTTGTTGTATTTGCCGCCCAATATACCCTTCATATTTGATGGCAATTTCAACCGCTTCATTGACTTCTTTTTCGTGAACAAACTCCTCTGATTTGCCGGTCAACTCATACAAGCGCTGGTATGAGAATTCTTGCCGCTTCAGAAGTTGAGAAAACGTGAGATCCGGTGAAATAGCATCGAGGTTCATCGACGCGGCCAAGTTCCGAAATTCATGTGTCGGCCTTGCATGGTTAAGCCGTGCCACTTCTTTCTCCACTCGTTCACGCTTTTTCGAAAACTTTTCGTACGCCGTATCCGGAATTAGACCCAATTGATGTCCGGTGTCCATAAGCCGAAAATCAGCATTGTCATGTCTGAGCAGTAGTCGATACTCGGCGCGAGATGTGAACATCCGGTATGGCTCTCGAGCATCTTTTGTAATGAGATCATCAATTAGTACACCGATATAAGCTTGCGACCGATCAAGAACCAATGGCTGGTCTCCCCGTAATTTCAGGACCGCGTTGATACCCGCCATAATCCCTTGAGCAGCAGCTTCCTCATAACCCGAGGTGCCGTTGATCTGCCCTGCATGGTACAGGCCGGAGACCAGTTTGGTTTCCAATGTCGGATAAAGCTGACACGGTGGGAAATAGTCATATTCGATAGCATAGCCAGGCTTTAGCACCTTCGCGCGCTCGAGTCCCGGTATAGTACGTATAATTGCATATTGCACGTCTACGGGCAGACTCGTCGAAATCCCATTGGGATAATATTCGACCGTATCCAAGCCTTCCGGTTCAATGAAGATCTGATGCCGGTCTTTATCGGCGAACCGGACGACCTTGTCTTCGATGGAAGGGCAATAACGGGGCCCCGTTGATTCAATGACGCCGCTGTACATCGGCGATCGGTCTAGATTTTCACGGATGATCACATGCGTATCTTGATTCGTATAAGTCAGATGGCAGAGCATTTGAGGTGTCGTGATATGTTCCGTGCGATGCGAGAATGCGGTTGGAGGATTATCTCCCGGCTGGGGAGTCATCACGCCAAAGTTGATCGTGTCCCGGTCTAGGCGCGGAGGGGTCCCGGTTTTGAGGCGTCCGACCTCAAAGCCGAAGTCTCGCATGCAATCAGACAGATGTTCCGCCGAGGCTTCTCCGGCACGTCCGGCAGGGAAATGATTGAGGCCGATGTGGATAAGGCCTTTGAGAAAGGTCCCCGATGTGAGAATAACGGCCTTCGCCCCTATCTTTTCTCCTGACGCCGTGGCGATACCCGTGACTGATCCCTGTTCTGTCAGAATGCGATCGACGGTCCCACAGGCAATGTCCAGCCCCTCTTGCGCACGCAAAGTCTCCTGCATGGTTTGCCGGTACAGCTTCTTGTCGCATTGCACGCGAAGCGCCCTGACCGCCGGGCCTTTGCTCGTATTGATCATCTTGAATTGAAGTCCAGCGCGATCGGTATTTCGGCCCATTTCACCGCCAAGCGCGTCGATCTCTTTGACGAGATGACCCTTAGCAATACCACCGACCGCAGGATTACAGGACATCTGCGCAATCTTGTCTTCATCCATTGTCAGCAGCAGAGCGCGCGTGCCCATGCGTGCAGCAGCCAGCGCCGCTTCGCATCCGGCGTGCCCCCCACCCACGATGATTACGTCGTATGATTTCATATGTCTCTATCAGTGCGCGAGGTCCGGGGTTCTAAGTTAGAGGTATAGGAGCCCGCTCAACCCGAATACCTCGGACCGCGGACCGTTCGCCCGCACCTTCCCTCTATTTGCCTACGCAAAATTGACTGAAGACATGATCGAGAATATCGTCCGTCGTCGTGACGCCGGTGATTTCACCAAGCGCATCGAGCGCACCACGAAGATCCAGCGCGACAAACTCTGAGGACAGCCTGCCGCTGATCGACTCTACGGATCGGTGTAACGCCTCGCTCGCCTTCACCAAGCCGGTTCGATGGCGAAGGTTGGTCGCCATTGCCGTTTCGCCGGCCTCGAAACCCGGGCGCAGAACCATGTTCCGTATCGCATCTCGGAGGTCATCCAACCCGGCGCCAGTCTTCGCCGATATCCAAACCGTCGCATCTGCCGATACCGTGTGCTCCAGATCGTGAAGATCTTCAGGAGAGAGATCGCGCAGAAGATCCGTTTTATTGATCACAAGCACAATCTTCTTATCACGATCCGGCGAAACGAGTATGCGATCTTCCGGCGTGAGTGGAACCGAGCCATCGAGCAGCACGAGCAGCAGATCGGCCTGTTCCATGGCCGCGCGACTCCGTCGCACGCCCTCCTGCTCCACTAGGTCCATCGTCTCACGCATTCCTGCTGTATCCCAGAGACGAACCGGGACTCCGCGAATATTGAGCGTTTCTTCTAACACATCCCGCGTAGTGCCAGGTACAGGTGTCACGATGGCCCGATCCGTCCGGAGCAAGGCGTTGAGCAGGCTTGATTTGCCGACATTAGGTCGACCCACAATGGCTGCCGTAACACCTTCGCGCAGGACCTGTCCTTCCTGATAGCTTGCGGTTAAGCGCGATAGTTCCTTAATCGTGGACTCGATTCCATGGAGCAATTCCTGTTCCTGGATGAACGTGATGCCTTCTTCGGTAAAGTCGATCGCGGCTTCAACATGCGCGAGCAAGTGAATCAGTCGCTGGCGGATTCGATCCATTTCTTTCGATAAGGCACCTCGCAACTGTTCTTGCGCCAATCGAAGACTGGCCGCCGTCTTTGCTCGGATCGTATCGAGGACTGCCTCCGCTTGTGTCAAATCCAATTTGCCATTGAGAAACGCGCGCTTCGTAAATTCACCAGGCTGTGCGAGCCGTGCGCCTTTAGCTACCAGGATTTCGCACAGAGACTGAAGAATAAAAGGCCCACCGTGGCAGTGAATCTCGACCACATCCTCGCCCGTGTACGAATGTGGGACCCGCATGACGACGACGAGTGCCTTATCAATTGAGATAGAGCCTGACCCAGGACTTAGAGAGTTATCGAAGAGTAATCCGACAATGTCGGCATGATGCATCACATGGCTCGACACTTCAGATAGGGACCGACCCGACGTCAGCCGAATGACCCCGGATGCGATTTCGACCGCTTTTTCTCCACTGACACGGATAATGCCGATTCCACCCTCACCACACGGAGTGGCGATGGCGCAGATCGTGTCGTCCATCGAAACGCTCATGCATCAGGTTGGTCGAGGTTTGTCGAAACAGGTTGCTTGGCGGCCGATTCTATTTTCTTTTTCTTGTTTGACTTCTGTCCGTCTTCCGCAGCGGGCGTGAGCGCAGGCTCGGACGATGACGGCAGCGTTCGTTTTTTGAAAATGTACCGGTCGGTCACGAATTGTTGGGTAATCGTGATCACATTATTGGTCAACCAATAAAGGACGAGCCCGGCTGGGAAGCTTAAAAAAAGCAAGGTCATGAAGGCGGGCAGTAGCAGCATGATTTTGGCCTGCGTAGGATCCATCGTCGTGGGCATGATCTTCTGCTGGATGACCATGCTGACGCCCATGATGATCGGCAAGACATAATACGGATCCTGCGCCGACAGGTCGGAGATCCACAGAAAAAATGGCGCCTGGCGCAGGTCGATGGTCATATAGAGAATGTTAAACAAGGCGACGAAGACCGGCATCTGAAGCACCATCGGAAGACAGCCTCCGACAGGATTGACTTTATGGTCACGATAGAGCTTGATCAACTCCTTGTTGAGCCGTTCACGATCGTCCTTATATTTCGCTTGCAGTGCGGCCACTTTCGGCTGGACCAACTGCATGTCCTTCATCGACTTGTAGCTCTTGTACTGCAGCGGCACGAAGAGCAATTTGATCGAGACGGTCAGGAGAATGATGGCCACGCCGTAGTTGTGGGTGTAGTCGTGAATGAAGCGCAGGACAGAGAAGAGCGGCTTGGCGACGGCTTTGACAATGCCCCAACTACCATAGATAAACCAGCCGAAATCGATGGTATCTTCGAGGCCGATGTTGAACGACTTCAGCGTGTCGAATTCTTTTGGGCCGGCATAGAGAGACATCGACACGGCAGTAGAGCTTGGGGAGGCCGCATACCGAACGGCGGCTGAGAAGAGCTTCTCCCCCTCCTTTTTAACCACCGCTGACGAGGCGCCGGTTGGGATCAAGACGCCCAGGAAATATTTATCTTGCAGCGCGACCCACCCGACAGAACCTTTCCGCTCCACCTCGGCGTCCGGCGCGTCCTTTGCGATTTGATCATCGACTTTGGTAGCCGGCCCTATGAGACCGATAAACCCCTCGCCCCATTCAATGATACCGAAATTCGTTCCCAGGACGACATCAACCGGGCCGTTGAGCCCTTCTGTCCGAACCGCGATGTCTACCATGTAGGTATTATGATGAAAGGTTAATTCTTTGGCGACACGGAGCCCGGACTGGGGATCGGCATACGTGAAGGTCAAATGGCCCGTCGGATGGGCAGCATCGAGCGTCGAGAAGTCCCGCTGAACTTCGTAGAGTCCTTCATTGACCTGAGTCGTCAGTGCAGCATCAGTGGCCTGCAGGGACAGAGGCTTTCGAAACTTGCCTCCGTGGTACACCATTTGGATCGGTTCAGGCTTTTCTTTATTGACGCTTGTATAACGCGTCAGTTCCCAACTCGTGAGCGCCGCACCACGATTGGTGAACACAGCTCGAAACAGGTCGGTGACGACTTCTTGAGTCTGCTCCTCGGAAGCCGGCCCAGCCGGAGCAACCTGCGATCCCGGCGTGACCGCCGTCCGCGTACGTGCAGTATCAGTGAAGGCCTTGTTATCTGTCGTCGGCTCGGCGGACTGTTGTGCTTTCGGTGCTGAGGGGGCCTGATCCAATTCAGCAGGGGGCGGAATAACGCCTGTCTGCTTAAGCACATAATCGTACCCGATAATAATCACTAACGAGAGGATTAGAAATATAACAACCCTCTTTTCCATAATCCTATGCTCCGTCTGAGTACACGATGTGAAATTTTACTGCTGCGCCGGCATTGCTGCAGGAAGGCCTACTGTCGGCAGCGTGGTGAAGGCTGGACTAGCAGCTTATTTAACCGGATCAAACCCGCCCGGGTGAAACGGATGACATTTCAGAAGTCGCCATACAGCGCGGCCCAGCCCAATGATGACCCCATGTCGCCTTACGACTTCGGCAGCATAGTGAGAACAGGTAGGCTCAAATCGGCACGCTGGTGGAAACAGCGGCGATAGCCATCGCTGATAGAACGCAATTAGCGTGATGCAGAGATATCGCATCCTTCATCCATAGGCGACATCAGTACGCCTTCTTGCTTGAGGGTCTTGGCCCACGCTTCGCTCAAGCGCGCATGTCCAACATTCAAACTTTCACGCCTTGGGAAAAATAAGACGTCTTGCCCTTCAATCAATTCCCGACCGCGTTGCCGCGCTAATTCTCTGAACACGCGTTTGACTCGATTTCGTTTGACGGCTGGGCCGAACCGCTTGCCGACTACGATGCCGACCCGGGTGTATGGGAGCCCCGACGGGTAGGTGAGCATGGTGAAGAGAGACGTCTGGCACCGATGGCCGAGCTGTTTCACCCGATCGATATCTGCGCTCTGTCGGAGAAAGAGGAGACGAGATGTGGAGAGGCCAGCCATCCCGGGAATTCGTCCCAGAGGACGATCGCTAGACAGCCAAACGGGCGCGTCCTTTTGCCCGCCGCCGAGCCAGGACCTTTCGACCGTTTTTGGTGCTCATGCGCTTACGGAATCCGTGATCTCTTTTTCGTTTCAGATTCGAAGGTTGTCTGAATGTCACTGACATGAAACGCCTCCAAGGTTCTCAAAACAAGCTGCATCATATAGGAGGGTCTCTCGCCCTGTCAATCAAAGGCGCGCAAAGCATGTGAGTGGATGGCGTCCAGATATGTGGCGGTTTTGTTGTTCACATGCGAGACAGCCACAGCATCGGAAGTTCAGCTTCGCTCCAGATGATCAAGAACGCCCCATAACCTTATGAATCTTCTCGCCTCGTATTGTTCAATCATTGTGGCGCTTTGATTGCACTGTCTCGGGCAGTTCATGTGCCGCCTCGATTGATGAGGCGAGATCGCACTATGAAAGGAGGTGAATGAAATGAAGGCATTAGTCGCAATGTTGGCTTTGGTCGTCGGGTTGACGTTCGTTGGCGTGACGTTTGTCCAGGCAGATGAGAAGGCAGCGCCTGCCGCTTCAGCAGCCGGAAAGAAAGACGAGAAGAAGGCCGAGAAGAAACCGGAAACCAAGTCCGAGAAGAAGTAAACCACCATCACATCAGACCGGCGCGCCAGAGACTAGCAGGCGCGCCGGTTTTCATGTATTGCTTACGCAAGCCATTTGCGATCACACCGGAGGACCCTTGATGAAACGCCTGTTGATGTTCATGATTGCTCCCGTACTCTTACTCGCAGCAGCCTGTACTCAAGCGCCCACTGAAAAAGTGACAGCCGCGGAAAAGGCGGTGAACGACGCTCGCTCAGCCGGCGCGCCCAAATATGCACCGGAAGAATTTGCGAAACTGGAAAGTGCCTTGACGAATGCTAAAAATGAGGTCGCAGAGCAAGATGCCAAGTTCGGATTTCTCCGGGATTATGAAAAGGCCGAGCAAGTATTGACCACCACTCAAACGGAAGCTACGCGCGTGTCGGCTGAGACCGCGAAAAGAAAAGAAGAAGTCAAAACAGGGGCGGTGCAAGCCCAGCAAGCAGCTCAAGCAGCCGTCGCGGCGGCTCAAGACCTGGTTGCAAAGGCCCCCGTAGGGAAAGACCGAGCCGCCCTTGAAGCTATTAAAGCAGATATTGACGGCTTGGCGATATCTCTGCCAGACATTCAAAAAACGCTCGACGCAGAGGATTACCAAGCGGCACAAGCGAAAGCCAGAGCGGTTCAGGAAAAGAGTCAGGCGGTTTCGGCAGAACTTGAGAGTGCGCTGGCGAAGGTTCACAAGACAAAACCGATGAAGAAAAAATAACATGCGCTCCATCGGTTACACATCTCTCGTGACAGGCCTCGTCGGCACACTCCTGCTTGCTTTGCCGGGGTGTATCCAAAAGATACCCTCCGAGATGGTGGAGGCAATCGAGTCTTTGGATCGGCGACTCGTCGAGTCGCAAGGATCGAGGTATGCTCCGGACGCCTACGGCCGTTTTGTGAAACATTGGGTCACCTTGCGGGGGCAGCTCCGCGCAGAAGAAGATGAGATCGTCTGGCCATGGGAGACAAATCCCTTGCTGGCTGAGCTTCAAAACGTACGTGCCGAGGGAGAAGAGGCTCTTGTCCGATCCGTCACTCAACGCGAAGCGAGAAGGCTAGAGACAGGGACTCGCTTAGCGTTTCTCGAAGCGCGCCTGCATACCTTCAACAGCCGGGTTGATGACATGGGCAGTCGCGTGGTGCTTGGTCGGAAGCCGGTAGAAACCTCCCTCCTATTGCATCAGGCTCGATCTTTTTTTGATCAAGGATTGTATGATCGGTCGGTGCAGACCGCTACGCAGGTGGCCGGCATGATGGAAGCCCAGACCTCGCTTCTGACCACCAGGCTCGGCCATTATGCCGATGAACACCGAATCCATGCCTGGCGTCGCATCGCACAGCAAACGATTGAGTGGTCGCGCGCACATCATACGGCGACGATTGTCGTCAGCAAAGCCGACCGGCGATTGACCGTCTACCGGAATGGGCGGCAAGTACTTTCCTATCCCGTTCGGCTTGGGTACAATGGCATCTTTGAAAAGCGTTATCAGGGCGATGGGGCGACGCCTGAAGGCCAGTATCACATCATTCGGAAGCGCGATCGAGGACAGACACAATTTTATCGGGCCTTGGTGCTGAATTACCCGAACGTTGAAGACCGTCGACGATTTCAACAGGCCCGCCATGCCGGTCGTATTCCAGCGAGTTCCTTTATCGGGGGCCAAATCGAAATCCATGGGGGCGATGATATCCTCATGAGCCAGACACTCGGCTGTGTCATGCTCGAAAATTGGCAAATGGATGCTCTCTTTAGAGAAGTCGAAGCAGGCACCCCCGTGACAATTGTCGGCGCGCTCAAACTCACCAATTCTATTGCCCTTGCCTTAGCCGGGCTCGATCAGATTCCAAAAGGAGAAGAAGGATAGCTTGATGTTCCAACGCACGACCGGATTGAAGATTGCCGGATTAGGACTCATTTTTTTGATCACAGTTCCTCTTTCCGCCCGTACACCAAATGGTCTGACCGCGACCAGTGACCATCCTCATCCTGTTGTCTCCCCGCAAGCCCTGCAACCGCTTCTGGCCCGTCATGCGACACTCAAGAAGAAG
Organism: Nitrospiraceae bacterium; assembly: GCA_035273145.1. Classification (GTDB taxonomy): domain Bacteria; phylum Nitrospirota; class Nitrospiria; order Nitrospirales; family Nitrospiraceae; genus JAICXS01. The sequence goes on along the minus strand of DATEPO010000354.1, from coordinate 923 downwards.
CTCAGCCAGTTCACGCCCGCTGGACACTATATTGTCGTGGATACGGCCCACAATCGCTTGCATGTACGACGAGGCAAGGACATTATCCTCACGGCTGTCGCATCTACAGGGAGCGGTACCATTTTAGAGAAGCCCGATCAGCCCGGCTCTCAGTGGGTGTTCGATACGCCGCGCGGCGGGTTTTCGATCCAATCGCGATTGACGAATCCGGTGTGGGTGAAGCCGGATTGGGCGTTTTTGGAAGAAGGGATGAACGTTCCGTCCAATCCTGCGGAGCGCGTTGAACCGGGTATTCTAGGCGACTACGCGTTAGGATTCGGCAAGGGCTATTTTATCCATGGAACTCTGTATCCCCGCCTGCTGGGGAAAAACGTGACGCACGGATGCATACGCTTAAGCGACGAGGATTTGAAAACGGTCTACAAATTGGCCAAGGTTGGGACACCCCTCATGATCTTTTAGCCCTCCGCCAATCCATCATCCTCATCCATGTCTGTATATTTCCCCGTGTCGGAACTCACATGCTCTTCTTTCTTCTGATAGGACTGTACGCGGGTCTTTTCCCGTCATTGGTTTTGTCTCGGGAGGCAGTCCAGCGGCCCACCATAGATGCGGCGGCAATCATTGAGACGAACCGGCTGCTGGAGGAAGAGCTTACACTCGCGGGTCGCCCGCAAATCTATATGGTGTTAGACCTGGCCGCTCACATCATGTTAATCAAGAGTCGCGGCATCGAATTGCATCGCCTTCCCATTACGGCATGGCGTCAAGTAAGAGAGGGATCGCTGAATGGAGTCTTTCGCCTGCGCGCTCGTCCGTCGGTCAGCCGGCCCAAGGCCGCGGCTTCATCCGAAAATACACCACCCGCGGCGATTGAGCTTCAACATATGCCGGACCGGTACGATCTCGCCTTCGATCCCGGA
>DATEPO010000353.1:0-3703 GCA_035273145.1 Nitrospiraceae bacterium | reverse complement strand
TCCCACGGTCCTGTCCACGATCAAAGCCAAAGGGGACGCCATTTGGAAACAAGTGGTACCCGATGCTGTGGAACTCGACGACATCGATGCGGAAGACGATCCGCTTGAAGAAGACCTCATGAGCCCCGTCCCGCATCTGGTGCACCGCTATCCCGATCGCGTGCTGCTCATGGTAACGAATCAGTGCCCCATCTATTGCCGCTTTTGCACCCGCAAGCGGTTGGTCGGCAAACCGGGATTTCTCAAAAAAGGCGAGCTCGATCGGGCCATCGCCTACTTGCGCCAGCATACGGAAGTGCGCGATGTGATCCTGTCCGGCGGAGACCCCTTACTGTTGCCGGATCATCTCCTCGAACGGGTGCTGAAAGCGTTACGAACCATCCCTCACTTGGAATTGATTCGCATCGGTTCGCGCGTGCCGGGTACGCTTCCGGAACGGATTACACCGAAACTCTGCGAACTGATCAAAAAGTATCACCCTCTTTACATGAACCTCCATTTCAATCATCCTGATGAACTGACGCCGGCCGTCAAGGCGGCGTGCGGGATGTTGGCCGATGCCGGTGTTCCTCTCGGCGCGCAGACCGTGCTACTGAAGGGTGTCAATGATGATCCCGAGGTGATGAAGCGACTCATGCATCAGCTCCTGCTGGCCCGCGTGAAGCCCTACTATCTGTACCAGGCTGACCTCACCAAGGGGACGAACCATTTTCGGACGACCGTCGAAGCCGGCATGACGATCATTCGAGAATTGCAGGGCCATACGAGCGGAATGGCCGTGCCTCATTTCGTCATCGATGCGCCGGGCGGCGGCGGAAAAATCCCGATCCTGCCGCCGGATTATCTGATGCATCTGGATGAAGACGGAGCGATGCTCAAGAATTACGAACAGAAAACGTATCACTACCCGCAGCCGGAGAAACACGACCGACGGGAATTGCCGATGGTGGGCGCCTCGCCGTCCTTTTCTTCCTGCGCCGATGGAGCCTTGGACGAGTGTTCATGATGTTGTTCAAGGAAGTAAAGCTCTATGCGTGACGAGGCTGTCTGTTGTGACTGACCAACTTCATTCTCTGTTTCCAGAGCTCGAACGGGACCTACGAAGTCTGTCGTTTAGTACCGGCATATTCCCATCCCAAAAAATACACGAGCTGATAGAAGATGGCCGCATCTCTTCGTCCTGGCCCATCGAGGAAGACCAAATTCAGCCTTCAAGCATCGATCTTAGACTCGGGCCCATCGCGTATAGGATGCGAGCGAGCTTTTTGCCGGGTCCAAACGGAATTATCGAGAATAAATTACGAAACCTGGTGATGAGTGAAGTCGATCTCACGCGTCCCACGGTCTTTGAAAGAGGGTCTGTGTATTTGGTGCCTTTGATGGAGTTCCTGGCATTACCGCCGCAAACGTCCGCCAAAGCGAACCCGAAGAGTACGACTGGGCGGTTGGATATTTTCACCCGGCTGATCTGCGATGGCGCGACCGAATTTGAACGAGTGCCGGAAGGCTACAAGGGAATGCTGTATGCCGAGGTCGTTCCTCGGACGTTTACTATTATCGTTCGGCAGGGAGTCAAACTTAATCAATTGAGATTCGTGAGAGGCTGCCCATCTCCTACTGAGTCGATGCATAGAAAACTTGATGCCAATGAAGGCCTCGTCTACGACGAAGAAGACGCCAGGAGAAATGCGGACATCGATCGCGGGATCATGGTTTCTTTAAACCTTGAGGGCACGAAGGAAGACAATATTATCGGATATCGCGGCAAACATAATGCCCCTGCCATCGATCTTTTGAAAGTCAACTACTACGAGCCGGAAGAATTCTGGGAACCTATACCTGCGCCCCATAGTAAACGAATTATTCTCAACCCAGACGACTTCTATCTTTTGCTCTCGAAAAGAAAGGTCAGTGTCCCGCCCGGTAGTGCGGCTGAGATGGTCGCCTACGACCCGTCGATGGGGGAATTTCGAATTCACTATGCCGGGTTTTTTGATCCAGGTTTTGGGTACGGAGCAAGAGACGTGAAAGGATCCTATGCAGTTCTTGAGGTCCGCTCACACGAGGTACCGTTTTTAATCGAGGATGGGCAAATAGTCGGTCGTTTAATTTACGAGCGGATGCTGGCAGCACCGGATAAAATCTACGGCATGGGGATCGGCTCTTCCTATCAAGGACAAGGCCTCGCCCTCAGCAAACAGTTTAAACGCTTCCGCCACACAGCCACCCTGTAGCGCCTGTACGAGACCGACTGATCACCGTGAGATCTGACGAACAGCAACGAGAGAGCCCGTCCGCCCCGGACAACGGCTCGGATGACCGCCACTTGAATGTCGCCATGATGTTCGTCGGCGTCGCGATGATGTTTGTCGGCTTTCTCGACGTCTTTCTTTCCATCAGCGGCGGGTTTGAACTGGCCGGCGTGACGCCCTTGCTGCTCTACTTCGCCGGCGTGGCGCTCTGGGCGCAGTCGACGATCGCCAACCTCACCGTGCGCTACCTCGTCATGGGTACCGCCATCGTCCTGGCACTCGCCATCTTTCATTATGGTGAAATCCTCTTCTGGCACAAACAGGTCGTGTTTTGGGGCACCATCGCAATCGTGATCGTGTTCATGTTCAGAACCGCGCCACCGACGAGATAGTGTCGGATGCGCAGTTGGGCGCTGAGCGACAAGGAATCGGAATGGCACTACTCATGACTCAGGACTCAGGACTCAGCACTCAACACTCAGCACTTCGGAGGCTGCGCATCAGCGTCATCATGCCCGTCCTTAACGAAGAGCAAATCTTACAGAAGACCTTGTCGCATACCCTCGCCTTATCCTTCGATGACGTGATCGTAGTGGACGGCAGCAGCCGAGACCGCACGAGGGACATAGTCGCTGCACTCCAAGTACGAGGCTCGAGGCCAGCGGCACGAGGCGGGGAATCATTACCAGATCTCAAACCTCGTACCTCGAACCTCAAACCTCGAACTCAGCCCCTACAACCGCCGACGCTGACCCTGTTGACGACCTTACCAGGCCGAGCCTGCCAAATGAATGCCGGCGCGGCGATGAGTGAGGGCGACGTGCTGGTCTTTGTACACGCGGATACACAATTGCCGATAGATGCTCGGGCTCTGATTGAACAGGCTTTGCAGAACCCCGCGCATGTCGGCGGGCGATTCGATGTGCGGTTCGAACCGGATACGAGATGGGGCCGAGTCATTGGCCGTATGATGAACTGGCGCTCACGATGGAGCGGTATTGCGACCGGTGATCAGGCCATTTTTGTGAGGCGTGAATGCTTCGAGCAACTTGGCGGATTTTCCGATGTGCCGATCATGGAAGACATCGAGTTCACACGCCGTCTAAAACGAGTCGGCCGAATAGCCGCCGTGCGGTCCACAGTCGTCACCTCATATCGGCGCTGGCAACAAGGCGGTCCACTCAAGACCATCGCGCTTATGTGGCTGCTGCGGGGCCTCTATTGGATGGGCATCAGCCCTCACGCGCTCACGCGCATGTATGCCCACGTGAGGTAATACTGATGCGGCAATCGGCATGAGCAACGTACACGAACAACGCATGAAATCTCGCCCACGCGCCGACGATGCCTTGGTGCTGTTCGCCAAAGCCCCCATCCCCGGCCAGGTGAAAACGAGACTCTGCCCCCCGCTGACCGACGATGAGGCCGCCAGCCTGCATGGCAGCTTTGTG
>DATEPO010000352.1:0-4830 GCA_035273145.1 Nitrospiraceae bacterium | reverse complement strand
TGGCTTTCAACAAGTCGTCTTGCGCGCCCGTGGAAATTTCCTGGTAAATCGTCTCTTCGGCGACACGCCCGCCGAGCAGGACGGCGATTTTGTTTTTCAATTCCGTTTGCGTCATTAAAAAGCGATCTTCCGTCGGCAATTGCATCGTATAACCCAGCGCCGCGATGCCGCGCGGAATGATGGAAATCTTATGCACGGCATCCGATCCCGGAATCGACATCGCGACCAGCGCATGGCCCACTTCATGATGCGCGACCCGTTCTTTTTCCGCGGGATTCAAGATGCGGTTCTTCTTTTCCAAGCCGGCGACCACGCGCTCCACCGCTTCCTGTAATTCGGACAGCTCCACCTTGTCTTTGCCTCGCCGCACGCCGAGCAACGCGGCTTCATTGATCAGGTTGGCTAGGTCTGCGCCGACGAAGCCGGGTGTCATGGCCGCGATGACGTCCAAATCCCGTTCGTTGGCCAACGGGACGTGCCGCGCGTGTACTTTGAGAATGGCGAGGCGCCCGGACTTGTCGGGACGATCCACCAGGACGTGACGGTCGAATCGGCCGGCGCGAAGGAGTGCCGGATCGAGAATTTCAGGCCGATTGGTGGCGGCCATGAGAATCACCCCGACACGCGGATCGAATCCATCCATCTCGACGAGGAGCTGATTCAGCGTCTGCTCGCGTTCCTCGTGCACCATGGGGCCCATACCTCTGGCTTTGCCGAGGGCGTCCAATTCATCGATGAAGATAATGCAGGGCGCTTTTCCTTTGGCTTGTTCGAAGAGATCTCGCACTCGCGCCGCCCCCACCCCGACGAACATCTCCACAAATTCAGAGCCGCTGATCGAGAAAAAGGCGACACCGGCCTCGCCGGCCACGGCGCGCGCGAGCAGGGTTTTTCCGGTTCCCGGAGGCCCGACTAACAGAATGCCTTTAGGAATCTTCCCTCCCAAGCGGCGGAACTTTTCGGGCGTCTTGAGAAATTCAATGACCTCTCGCAACTCGTCCTTCGCCTCTTCGACTCCCGCCACGTCGGCAAAGGTGTCTTTGACTTCCTTCTCGACATAAATCTTGGCTTTGCTCCGGCCGACGGTCATGAATCCGCCTTGGCCCTGTCCCATCCGGCGAAGCAGGAACAACCACACGCCGAAAAAGAGGGCGATGGGAATGACCCACGAGAGAAGGTCACGGAAAAATGTGCTTTCGATCACGCCCGTCACCTTGACATGATGCCTCTCCAGGTCCCGGATCAGATCAGGATCCTCGATGCGGACCGTATTAAAGGCGCGACTCTCGGAGCGCACCGTCGACGTGTCTGACGGCTTCTCGGGCGACTTCTCGGACGGCTTCTCAGGAGACTTGACGGGAGACTCCGTTTCCTCCGGTTTCATCTGGCCATGAATAACCAGTGACGCGATGGAGACTTCCTGCACCTTTCCGGAGGCAACGGCCTGCTTGAATTCGCTGTATGGAATCTCGGTCGGATTGAAGTAGGGCGTGACGAACAATTGAATCAGCATGATCGCCCAGAGGGCGATGAACACATACCAGATTGAAAACTGCCTTTGCTTCTTATCCACGAGCCTTATTCGCTGATTGTTGATCTGTTGAATTCATCATACCCGATTCATGACCTCGGGACATGTGCTGATCTGGTGATCCGATGATCTTGAATGCATCATATCGGATTCTGTGCTCGGAAAATTCCAAATCAACAAATGAACAGATGAACAAATTTCACTCATTCTTCCTGAGCTTCAATCGTTCCGGCTGAACGGGATACTGCGCCTCACCCATTCCAAAGTTGCCTCCTGCGCCGTCTGCTGCCACGACACGCAGCTTCAGGCCGTTTGGAGCGTCTGCGGCGAGCGGGACGAAAAATGGGGCTTCGAAGAAGCTGTGCGAACCGGCGTAAAACATCTGGAGCCGGTCGATCACTCGATCGCCGATCAACACTTCTCCATAAATCTCGACCTTCCGCGAATCCCAGTCGCCATGCGGCCGGATGAGCGATCCGGACAGAGTCCGTACGGATGCCTTCAGCTTCACGTCATCCTTCGCCATCAGCGGTTGACCGGGGGCCGGGCTTTCAATCTGAACGATATATCCGTAGAGCGATAGAACGATGCCGTCGCTTTTGACGTCGTGCCCGGGAAAGAGCAACACCGTGGTGCTCACCCGCCGCATGGCGGCCGGGTAGGCGAGAGGACCTTGCGCGGCGACCTCTACGAGTGTGGGATGATCGAGCGTCAAGGTCGTTCGGAAGGCGCCTGATGGGCGTGTGGAGTAGCGCGGTTCTTCCATGAGCCGCGGGGTGCGCATGATTTGATTTTGATCTCCCGCTTCACCGGTTTGAATGCCGGTGGCCAGCAGACGACCGGTCGCCACGTCGGTAATCGTGATCCGCGCGCCGCCGACCGCATCGCCGACCACCATGGCCCCATGCGCGACGACGCGGACGACGAGCTCCGTGTCGATCGGTTCGCCGGGCTGTGTCGTGTGCTGAGCGGGAGCGGCTGCCAACGCGATGCCGCCGAGGAGAAACGGAAGCGCCATCACGACATGCCTCATCATTCGGCACATGCGGAGCAACTACTTCACCTTGATGCCCGGCGCGACGTCTTCCAATACGGTAATGAGTCCTTCGACATTCGCCTCGCCGGCGGCCAGCACCATCCCTTGCGATTCGAGGCCCATCAGCTTGCGAGGCTGTAAGTTCGCCACGATGACGATGCGCTTTCCCAGTAATGCGTCGGGGTCATACTTCTTCCCGATCCCGGCCACGATCTGCCGTTTTTCAGTGCCAAGGTCGACTTGCAGCTTAATCAGCTTCTCGGAGTTAGGCACGCGCTCGGCGGTCAGCACGGTCGCCGTCTTCAATTGGATCTTCATGAAATCGTCGATGGTGATTGGTGCAACTGTTGGCGGGGTTGGGTTGGGCTGTTGTACTGCCGGCGTCGGCGGCACTGTAGTCGATGACGAATGCGGTATAGGCATAGGCTGATCGGTCACGCGTGGTTCTCCTTTGTTGAGCTTCGGAGCGATGGTAGTTTGAGCCGCGGTACTTGAGCGAGTCGATCCCTCGATTCGTGGAAACAACGAACGACCCTTGGCAATCCTTGTTCCTGGGAAGGTGCCATCATTCCATTTCAGTTCCACCGGCTTAGAGAAATCCCAGGATAGCCCTAGCTGTCTGGCCATTTCCACGGCAGTGTCCGGCATGAAGGCATACAGAACATAGCTTAAATGGCGCAGGGCCTCGGAGCAGTGGTAGAGGACTGTGGCGATTTTGTCCTTGCCGTTCGGTTGTTTCGCCAAGGCCCATGGCGTACTTGTTTCGATGTAATGATCACAGAGTGTCATCAACCATGAGCAGAACTGTAGGCTGTGGTGGAACTCGGGAATGGCTAAGGCATTGCCGACATCAGCGAACAATTTTTCCGTGTGCTGACGAATGAGGGTTTCTTGGGCTTGATCAACCGATTGTCCGGATGTCGGAATCACGCCGTCGCAGTATCGGTCGATCATCGTCAGCGTCCGGCTCAGCAAGTTCCCTAACCCGTTTGCAAGATCGCTATTGATTCGGGCCACCATCGCATTCTTCGAGAAATCGCCGTCCTGCCCGAAGGGAACTTCTCGTAACAAGAAATAGCGGAACGCATCTACGCCAAATCGATCGATCATGGCGTTCGGATCAACGACGTTGCCCCGGCTCTTCGACATTTTCTCGCCCTCGACGGTCCACCAGCCGTGCGCGAAGATGGCTTTCGGCGGTTCCAGTCCGAGAGATCTCAACATCGTCGGCCAATAGACGGAATGCGTCGTCAGGATATCTTTGCCGATCAGATGAAAGTTAGCCGGCCACCACGTCTGAAATTGCGATTCATTCGTCAAATAGCCTGGAATGGAAATGTAATTGACCAGCGCATCGAACCAGACATAGGTGACGTAGCTCCGATCGAAGGGCAGTTCAATGCCCCAGGACAGCCTCGATTTCGGACGGGAGATGGATAAGTCTTCAAGCGGTTGCTTGAGGAAGCCTAACACTTCATTGCGTCGGGACGGCGGTTTGATGAAGTCGGGATGGTCGGCGATGTAGCGCACCAACCAGTCCTGGTATGCGCTCATACGGAAAAAATAATTCTTCTCACTCAGCCGTTCCACGGGACGCTTGCAGTCGGGGCAGAGCCCATCCTGTACATCCTTCTCTGTCCAGAAACGTTCATCCGCGGTGCAGTACCAGCCGGTATAGTCGGACTGGTAAATCTCACCTTTGTCGTACAACGACTGAAGCGTCTTTTGGACGACAATCTTGTGGCGTGGTTGCGTCGTGCGGACGAAGTCATCGTTGGAGATATTCAGCCGTTTCCAAAGATTTTCAAATTGCGGCGCCAGTCGATCGCAATAGAGCTGGGGATCGATGCCGGCCTTTTGTGCCGCCTGTTGAACTTTTTGGCCATGTTCGTCGAGGCCGGTGAGGAAGAAGACGTGTTGCCCGCGCAGTCTGGCAAACCGCGCCAGCACATCCGCTGCCACGGTCGTATACGCGTGGCCGATGTGCGGCACATCGTTCACATAGTAAATCGGAGTGGTGATGTAGAACGTGTTATCCATGGGCGTAAAATACCAGGCGGCGCTGGCAGAAATCCAGGTTAGGGCGCTACAGAGGCTGCTACGGATGGATGCACGGCGTCTCGTAATTGCAGCAACAACGTTTCGAGCGCCAGTTGAAGATTGATGTTCCGTGTGGAGGCGCGGTGTATGCGTTCGACTTCCGCCAGAAGATCCAACAGGGCATCCAGCCGTACCGAGCGCGCAATCTCTTTGAGTTCCGCCA